>DAOVJF010000094.1 GCA_030673355.1 Planctomycetota bacterium
AGCCGCAAGCATGACCTTTCAAATGTTGTGCCAATACGGATTAAGAGCCTGAAAATAGTCTCTAAAAAGAGAAAAATTTCACAAAGTCCTGGTTTGCCAGGTAAATCGCGATAAAAATACGGAAAATCGCACGGTTCGGGCAATCATTGAAAGAAAATATCAGGTTGAATCAGAGGAAATGTTGATGATATTTGAATCGGCGGGGAATTTTTCCCCACCCAGGGCGGCTACTATTTATCAGGCAGATCAGAGGCTTTGAGCTTCTCTCTAAGCGTTTTTCTATCGATCCCAAGAATTCTGGCAGCCTGTGTTTTATTCCCATCGACGCTGGCAAGCACCTTGCGAATATACTCGGCTTCGACCTGGGCAAGGCTTCTATCAAGCCCGGCAGTATTATTTACAGAGAAACGCATCAGTGAAGGGAAATCATGAACGCCAATTACATCCCCATCGGTCATGACAACAAGCTGTTGGATCAGGTTCTGAAGCTCACGGACATTCCCGGGCCAGGAGTAGTTCATCAGGGCACGCAATGCATCGTCGCTATACGAGGGCGGCGTCCTGCTCGACTCCTCGGCGAATTTCCTCGTGAAATGATTAACCAGAACAAGGATATCTTCTTTTCTCTGGCTGAGTGGAGGCATGGCAATATTGACGACATTCAGCCTGTAGTACAGATCCTCCCGAAACGAGCCGTTTTCGACCAGCTTCAGGAGGTCCTTATTCGTAGCAGCCAGGATTCTTACATCAACTTTACGGGGCTTTGTAGAACCCACCATACAGATTTCCTTGTCCTGCAGCACCCGAAGGAGCTTCACCTGCATAGCGAGGCTCATTTCACCCACTTCATCGAGGAAAATTGTGCCGCCATCGGCAGTCAGGAAGAAACCTGCACGGGTTTCATTGGCCCCGGTGAAAGCGCCCTTTACATAACCGAAGAGTTCGCTTTCGAGAAGGCTCTCGGGGATACCGCCGCAGTTCACCGGAACAAACGGAGATGAAGCCCTGGGGCTTGAATAATGTATGGCCCGCGCAACGAGTTCCTTTCCGGTGCCGCTTTCGCCATATATCAGCACAGTAGCGGTTGTCGAAGCCACTTTATCAATAGCATTGTGAACTTTAAACATTCCATTCGAACTTCCGATCATGCCGCGCGATTCAAACGAACCAACATTCAGGGGGGCTTCTGCAGTCCTGCGCATATGCAGTTTCTCAAGCGCTGTCTGAACAGCACTCAGGAGTTCTTTATCTGTAAACGGCTTGGACAAATATTCTTCGGCTCCGGCCTTGACCGCTTCCACCGCTCCCCCGACAGTGGCATAGCCGGTGATCATCATGACCTCGGTATCCTTGTAATTTTCTCTGATATGCCTAATCAGATCGAGTCCGCTGACCTTGGGCATTTTCAGATCGGTGATAACGAGGTCGAGGGTGTTGGACTCAAGTGTCGTGATCGCCTCGACGACATTTAATGCGGTGAATACATGATAACCCTCTCTGGTAAGATTCCTCCGAATAACTTCCAGGGTGGGTTCGGAGTCATCCACAACCAAAATGCTTTCCTTCTCAATCTGCGGTTTCATTAATATTTCCCTCGATGTTGCCGGAGCCTTCAATGGGAATCCGAATTTCAAAACTGCTGCCTTTATCGACGGTGCTGTGTACTTTTATAGTCCCGCCGTGTGAAGTTACAATGCCATGGACCACCGGGAGACCAAGACCGGTACCTTCGTCAATGTCCTTTGTAGTAAAGAATGGAATAAACAACTGCTTTTTCACATCATCGCTCATGCCGATCCCGGTATCTTTTACAACAATGCTGATATCATCCCCTGTGGCTTTTGTAATTATTAAAATTTTGCCGCCATCGGGCATCGCCTGGATGGCATTGACGATAAGATTGACAAGCACCTGCTGCATTTGAGCCCGATTGGCGGTAATCTCGGGTAAATCGGGAGCAAGTGAACGAACCAGATCGATTCCCGAATTGGAACAACGAGTCTCAAGAAATAACAGCCCCTCTTCAATCACCTGATTCAAATCGATCCTGCTTTTATCAGTGGGCAACTGCCGTGCAAACAGCATGAGTTTTCTCACAATTTCACGGGCATGCATGGATGCTGTGACAATCTTGTCGATATCACATTTCACATCACCATGAAGCCCCTCATGCTTGAGAATGAGTTGGGCAAATCCAAGGATATTGCCGAGGGGCTCATTGAATTCATGAGCAACACCGGCGGCAAGCTGCCCGATCGTTGCAAGCCTGTCGGCGTGCCTTAATTGATCCTGAAGTTTGAGCCTGTCGGTTTCCGCTATTCTCCGCTCGATTATCCGCGCCACCTGTTTTGATATTGCATCGAGCAGGTTCCGTTCTTCCTCCAGAAACGGACCCTCACCAAGCTCCGGCATCTCCATAGAGTATGCAACCTCGATAACCCCTCGTTTCTCACCTTTAACTAAAATATCCTCTATTTGTCTCTGCCATTTATCCTGAAAATCGGAAGTTGAATATGAGTGTTCATCATAAATTATCCTTCCATGCGTAACTTCAGGATATTGCCAGCCTCGCGGAAGAATTTCCGCGATACCTTGCAGGACCTCGTCCAGAGCAATATCAGACTGAACGGATATCCTGGCAATATCATACAGGCACGAAAGCTCCTTTACACGCTCACGCAACGCGGCTTGAGTGCTCTCGTTCACCAGGGCAATACCAAGGGTCTGAGCAATGCCCTCATAAAACTCAATATCCTTTTCACCAAAGAAATTCACCTGCCTGCTTTTCATCTGCAGAAGCCCGATATTCTCCCCGGCTGTCATAAGGGGAATCAGAGTAAGAGAATTATATTCCGTAGAGGGGCTTGCCTTGTCGCCAGGCGGTTTCTGTCCGGTGGCAATAAAATCATCCGGTATATCCTTTACATCACCAATCCAAAAACTACCTTTCTTTGTCATGTATCGCGACGATGATTCCATTTTTCCCAACAGCACTTTTTGAATCAGAGGATCGCTTACGTCTACATTGCTACTCGATCCATTCCCCTCTTCAACGCCGGGTTTCATTACATCGAATGTAAATGATTCCTCACGTACCCTGGCCGCCTCACCGTAATAATTTACAAGATCATCGGCAGTATAAATCCCTATAACGTCACAGCCGGTGAAATCCAACAGGATCCCGGTTATTTGTCTCAGGAAATCACTAATGGAGCTTCCCAGATTTGCATGTTGAAGGATACGCAGCGAGAGCGAGTGTAACTCCTCGACAGACCTTCGCTCAGGCGAGGCGTCTCCAGGATCATTTGATGACTGCTTTTTCATGCCAACCTCAATGTTAGATTGGGTTGCATGAAATGTAAAGAGGAGATAAACAAAACATATCAAGGTCAGAAATGTTTCAAGCGGTATCGGGAAGTGCATGCCGGGGTTTACGATTAGCCAGACCCTTCTACCCTTCGTGTGCAACCGGAAGATTTGCGGCATGGTCGTTAAAGCGGGTTGCGTGGATTATTAGATATGACACCCCGAAACAGGTACAATACAAACCAATATTCAAGGGGCTGTTGAAAAAGTGGTTAGACTGAAAAATCACAAGGGGTCAAAACTTCCGATACCACTCTCCATGCGGACGGGCCGTCCGCGGTACAGCAGGCCGGCGTCCTGCGCTACGGGATTTAGTACTTTATCAACAGCTCCTCAAGGAAGGTATTTTTTCTGATTGCCGGCTAACACTCCACAGGAGGAAAAAAATGCATAAAAGCTTTCTACGTATCCTGCTTTGCCTGACAACGGTTATCCTGCTCGTCCCAAATAATTCAACTGCAGAGACCGGACCGGACCCGGACCCTTATGAAACCTACACATTTGAAAGGGAAATACGGCTCGCACCCGGGGAATTCTATGCTGTGATCTACAATAATGACCGAAAAGAATTCACCGAGACCGAACCCGACCGCGGTTACGAGGGCCTTCCCGACAGCGCCCTCAGACAGGTCCTTCGCTCTCCTCTATGGCTAAGAGAAAAATTCATCGACAGGCTTGTCGACCTTTACTATAACGATATCGATGTGGGCGATGACGCTGTACCTGTGTTTCGGGATGTCAATGGTGATGAGCTGAGAGACCTTATAGTCGGCAACGCGGATGGCGAAATCAAATGCTTCCTGGCTCCATACTTCAGGGAGAATCAGGATTTTGAGACTGGCGATATCGGAACACCTGCAGTCGCGGAAGGGCAGGGGTTTAGTTTGACCGGGGCAGAAGATGGATCAATTACTGTAATTACAGATGGAGAAATCGATACACAACTTCAGGATAACCTTAACCGCATAAAAGTAGAAGGGAACTCATGTCCAATCTTTGAGGATGTCAACGGCGATTATTTGCCCGACCTTTTAATTGGCTCATCCGATGGCACCATCAGCGTCTATGAAAATTTCGGCACAAAAGAAAAATGGTGGTTCGTTTCATTCAATACTGAAACCGACCGGAGATTCGATGACGATATCGGCTACCTTTCATCACCGAGCATAATGGATGTCGACAACGATGGGATAAACGATATCGTGAGCGGCGCTAAAGACATGCAGGGATTGAAAATCTATTACGGTCCCAATTACGCCGAAACAGGCGGTTTTAACTATGATGGCGCTTATGAAAACCGCTTCGATGGCGCTATCGTTCCGGCGCTTGGCGACTTTAACGGCGATGGCCGGTGCGACCATGCAATAGGTTTCGAAGACGGCGCGGTGCATGTATTCATCACCGACCGGGATAACGTATCCCACTACAGTGAAAATTTTTCAAGAGGAATAAATGTCCCGGGATTCGCTACACCCTGTTCAGCCGATTTCGATGGCGATGGGATTTACGACCTGATAGTTGGCGCAGGCGATGGGAAACTCTATTTTTTCAAAGGCACTGGAAATGGATTTGAAATGCTCGATGGTGTTTTCGATGAAATTGAATTTGGGGAATACCCTTCACCTGCCGGATTCGATTTCAATCGCGATTCCAGTACAGACCTCGTGGTCGGAAACCGCGCCGGTGAAATCAAAGTTTTCCTGGCACCCGGCTGGATTGAGATCGAACGCGGCCTTGGACTTGTTAACTCGGGAAATTTCACCTCCCCGGCCTTCGGCGACCTAACCGGCGACAATATTCCGGAACTCCTCATCGGTTCGATCGACGGGACCTTCCGTTATTACGAAGGCCAGGGTGCATCATGGACCGAGTGTTACTCATGGCAGTTCCATCAAATGTTCAGCGGTGGAGGGGTTGAAAGTTATATTGAACGGACGCATCCGGAAGCTACCCTCTTTCGCGGCATGAACGATGACGAGGCGCTGGACGCATTCCTCGAAATTTTCGGTAACTGCGCCGATGAATATTTCGATGAGGTTGTCTTCGCTTTCTCCAACATACAAACCGAAATGCTCCGGACGATGAGCCGTCTTAATAACGCCGATCTTCTCCTTGAAAATGCGCGAGCCATCTATGATTTCGCGTCCCGGGTTAATTACGCAAATATCAGGGAAAAAGGGGATTACACAACCATCGAGTATGTCTCCGAAGATGGCGCGCTCCTTGAGATGCCTCGCGATATCTACTACTGGTGGGTTGTACATCCCGTGGTCGAGTATGAAATTCCCGCGCGTATCGACGCATCGTACTTCCGGCATGACGCTGAATTTTACGGCATTACAGAAGAGGAATGGACACGAAAAGAAATTACGGCCGATGAATTTGAGCACACGCCGGACGCGTATTTCTGGCGGACTTTCCTGCCGGTTGACAGGCGCTACGGTATGAACCTGCTCGATGTCGTCGAACCCGCTGAAAATATCAGGGAAGCGGCCTATTTAATCGCCGACTGGATCACATATTCCGGTTCGAGAACTGGACGCTGGAACGAATACGGTTTGCAAAGCAGCGATCTCCAGCCTCTTGTCATCTACGAGAAAAATTATGGTTCCTGCGGCGAGCAGGCGATGATGGGTGTCGCATTTTCACGAACCGCGCTTATCCCGAACGCGCCTGTGGGATGCTCTGGCGAGGATCACGCATGGAACGAGTGGTGGATGGATGGGCAATGGTATCAATGGGACCTCAGCCACGCAATTACAGGTCTCGGACATCCATGGAATGAGAGGCGCGGACACACCGGCACACCCCTCCTCTCTATTACACGACGCAGGGGGGACGGGCTGGTGCAAAATTCAACAACCCGTCCGGTCAATCCACCGGGTTCAAACTACAATCCCGATAATGCCCCGGGATATACCGAAGTCGGACATGTGACGATCAGGGTGGTTGACGAAATTGACGAACCTGTCGAGGGCGCGCTGGTGGTCATAAGAAGCAAGTGGAATAACTACTACCGCACTTCTATCTGGGATTACACGGATCCTGAGGGTTATTGCCATCTGGAGCTTGGCAATCCTGCCACCGGTTCATGTGTTGTGGATGTCATCACACCGCTTGGAAATACCGGCACCGAATATTTTATCGTCAGGGAAAACGAGGAGTGCGAATACACATACACACTACCGGGACGTTTTAACGGGAGAATTTTGGATTCATCATCGTTCGGTACACGCGATTCCACTTCGAATAATCTCGAAGTCTCCATAAACGTGATTGAGGAAGAACAAAGGCCGCAAAATTTTTCGACCGGAAGGGGTACATCCCTTGCTGGCAGGAAATTGTACGAAGTGGCAGGGTACTACGGCACACGCTGGTACTCAGAACCTAATTACAATACCTATGGGGTCTATTCAGCGATGGTGTCAGCATCCGAATACGAAAATTTCCTTGAAACACATGAGCTACCAGAGGCAAAATGGACAAAAGACGATAATTACATCGAGTCATTCAGCCCGGACGCTGGCGATGTCTGCGTTTTTTATAATCCGAACCGCTATACCCATGTTGGATTCAATGTCTCACTGGCTGCGCAACTGCCGTCCGAAGACCCCGCCATTGAACTTACATCCGTACCGACTTCGGCAAGGACCGGCGAGAGTGTTGTGTTCGAAGGAAATGCCTCGGATAACCTCCATGTCGCTCAACTTTTAGTTTCATTTAATAACGGTATTGGTTTCATTAATATAACCGACTCTTATGACAGGGCTACCGGAAATTTCACGTACACATGGAACACCAGCGCCGAAGGCCCCATCCTCTCTGGAGAATACCCTATAGTCTTTTGTGTTGAGGACTGCTCCGGTATGTCATCTGATACTGACAGAATATTTTTCATGCTCGAAGACGCCAGGGAATTCCATGACCAGGTTATTTTCCAGGACAATCCCGATTCTCCCCTGCCTGAATCTTCCTGGATGCTGGGACCATTCACTGTCGGGAATAACGAGCGTTTCCTTGGCATTCAATGCGAAAGCGCGGAGCCCGGTTTCGATGCGGACCTTTTCCTCTTTCATGACGGAAACGGTAATCGCATGCTTGATGGCATGAACGAACAGATCGCGTCATCAACATCCCCAACAGCGGTCGAGACCATCCTTCGCAATGATCCCCAACCGGGAGTTTACTGGATATTCTGCCAGGGATGGCTAGTCGATGACCGGACAGATATCGACCTGTGGGAAGGCATCAGGAACTTACCGGCGGGGCAACTACTGGCGCTTGACCCGATGGATACCGATAAAATGGTCGCGTACGCGTTGATCGACCTTTCCCTTTCGTTCGATTTCAATTCTGCTTTTATTATCGATATAAACCCGTCCAGTGAGCTATGTATCACCAATCCTGAAATCACCGGCAGGTTCCGGGATGGATTCAATATCGATCCTGATTCCTTCAGGATATCATCCGCGGTCGGGGATATTGCGGAAATTGTCCTTGTGGACGACGAAGGGTTTATCATCTCATTTGATGCATTGGCAATCGGGGAAGGCATTGAATATCCACTCCAGATCGAAGCAGGGACAACTGACGGTCGGTATGACAGAGTTGAATTAATTTTAACCGGTACTATCCCCGAACGGGTCAGGATAGAACATTCAATCACCGGAGATGCTGAAAATATTTCGGTTGCGGTCCGGCTTCTGGAAGATGACGCCTTACTTGAAATGGCTCGCGCAAGAATAGATGAACTTCCATGGGTCGCGCTCGATCCGGATGAAACACTCGCATCAGCCAGTCAGGAAATTTCTCTCACCGGTTTGGAAGTCGGGGAACATAATTTAACTGTCGAATACCGGATCGTGGGCGGCGATCTCGAATCGACAGAACTGACGTTTGAATTCAATCGGAATATTCAGCAGAAGTTAATAAGCCTGTTGCCCGGCGACGGCTCGAACGTTTACGACCATCGCTCGGTTCTTGTCGCCTATTTCTCCCTCGAGATCAGGGATGATATCGGTAACGTCAATGTATTCCTCGACAACGTTGAAATTACCGATTCAACAATCATCACCGCCGACGGCATTATCTACCTGCCGCTGGAAATATACACAAAAGGCGAACACACTTTTGGCGTAATAGTAATATTAACCGACGGGACTGTTATCGAAGGAAGTTCAACATTCACGATCCTGTCA
>DAOVJF010000400.1 GCA_030673355.1 Planctomycetota bacterium
GAAACTCCCGTCGATGATCCGATGACCGATTTCGGACCCAACGCAAATTCACCGGAGCCATGGAAAATTGAGGTAACTCCGTTCAGTGAAAATATGACAGATGAAGGTGGGACATCATGGTTGCAGATAGATGTATATGACTGGCAGGGTAAGGAGTCTTACGATCCCCCGGTAATAGAATGCCCCGAACTTTTTGATGGGATAAAAAATGCAGGATTTATTAAAGAAACCGGTGAGTATGCCCGTTACCATGTTTCTTTGTCCAATGATAAACTGGCGCCGGGAAGGTTTTATAAGTGCCTTGTTTCAGTACAGGATCATGGCTACAACCCAAATTTCCCATGGATTGACATGGTGGCGCACCAGACTGTGGATGTCAGGGTTGAGGGCGCCCCAATTGCTGTTGCCGGCGCCAATCCAACCACGGTTGATTTAAATGTGCCGATATATTTCTGGAGCTATTTTTCGTACGATCCTGACGGTGGTGAGATTACCAAGTATGAGTGGGACTGGGACAACGATGGTGTGTATGACGAAACCGGGCCTGAGGCCGTGCATGCTTTCGATGTCGCAGCGTATCACCTGGTGCAGTGCCGCGTAACCGATGATGAAGGCAAGACCGATGTACTGGATGAGCCGCTTACGGTAACAGTTTTAGGGCCCGGGGTTCCCGGCAATCCCATTGATGTCAGCCCTGAATGGATTAACAACGTCCTGGGTGTCTGGTTGGACGGGAACACAGCCTATGTAACCTTACACCCTGACTACCTCTATATCCTGGATGTGTCCAATCCGTACAGCCCGGTAGTACAGGGTAAGGTCGAGCTGCCTGGTATTACCAAGTATGTTACAGCAGCCGAAGGCATAGCCTATGTGATCTATTCCACTCGCTTACTAATTGTAGATGTTGATCCGCCAGGCCAGGCTCACATTATTAATGAAACAAACATTGAGTCAAGTGGGATAAGATGTATCGATATCCATGATGGCTATTTATATGTCGGCTGCCATATGTATATGCAAATATATGACGTCACTCCTCCAGAACTTATATATTTGGTTAAAACATTCCCAATGAAAGAAGATGGGTATTACACTTACTGGGATCCATTTGGCCCTCCAATTTACTATACATTTTATGGCACCGCTTCAAGTATAGGATTCAGCGGACAAAAAGTATATATCGCAGACACATTGAATGCACTGTACTGTTTGAATATCGAAAATCCTGAATATGCAACAGTCGTCTTTAAAAAGTATTCTTTCCAGGGCGAAGAATTATGTGTTTTTAATAATTACCTGTATGAAATTTCCACTAGTTTTGATAATCCCTACTTGATCAATATATGGGACATGAACATCCTTCCCGATGGAGAGATTGTTGGCACTCTGGATCCCGATATTACTCTTAATGGAATCTGGTGCGGACCAGCAGGTTATATTGGTACCTGGAGTGGGGACGAAGGATGGAATATATATGATGTAGATCCTCCATCGGACATACACATTATCCAGGATTTTGATTCGTACGGCGGCAGGACAAGCGTAAGTAACGGCATAGCATGCATGGCTGGAAAAAATGGCCTGGAGGTCTGGGATATTGACCCGCCGGAAACGGCACACCTTACTTACGAATCCGGCACTATTGGCAACCCAGAGGTATTAGAGGCTAATGAAGGTTATGTTTATCTTGATATCCAGTCAGATGTGCCAGGAATAAAAATTGTGGATACTGACCCGCTTGAACATTCACATGTTGTTAAGGACCTCTGGTTTCCTGACACGGGCTGGATAGTTGACGATATTGCTTATTCTGATGGGTATATTTTTGTTACTTTAAACGACGAGTTCTGGTACAGGCTTTATATTGTTGATGTAACTGTCCCCGAAGACGCGTTTATTGCCAGCTCAATAGACTTACAAGCGTCCCCTGAATCCGTTTTCGAAGACGGGTATGCATATGTTGCCTGTGAAGTTGGAGGGGATGATTACCTCTATATTTATGATTACGATCCAGTCAACTTGGTCCAGGAAGTCAAATCAATAATAATACCTGTTCCAACCGAATCAGAAGTCCTGTTAACGTACCATGACGGTTATGTGTATTTAGCCGGTGAGTCTTATGAAGACGATCCTGAAGCTCAATTCTTTGCGATTGTCGATGTGGATCCGCTTGGATCAACCCATATTGTGAACCTGATAGATGATCTTGGCTTTTACCAATTAGCAGGGATTGAAATATCCAACGGGCATGCGTTTGTAACGTGCGATGTTAAATCTCAGTATTACGACGACCTTAAAGTTTTGGATGTTGATCCTCCCGAGGTCCTGGATCTCGTCAATACGGTAACCCTGTGTAGTGGATCCGGTGAACTGGAAATCGAATCCGGGTTCTGCTACGTGCCCACCTGGACTACCTACTACTGGCCCATTTTGTCCTGGGTTAATATCTATAGTATCAATCCGCCGGGATTTCCAACATTATTCAACAAGATAGAGCTTGCAGACCCTGCTGTCGACATAACCGTTGATGAAAATCGTCTGTATGTGATTACGGAGTTTGGTTTGCAGATATTTGAACTCTGGTAATTTATTGTCTAATAGGTGCAGATATGATAATAACTTTACGCTTTTTGCTTTACATAGCTTTTATTCTATTCCTGATCACAGGTTGTTCGGGAAAAGGCAATCCCAGTGCTCCGGATACTGAAGTTGACCCGGGAGATCAGGTGTTGACACCTGAATTGACCGCTGGAAGGGAAGTTTCCGATTACGATGGGAGTCACTTCCCGCTTTTCCACAATCTGATCTACATGAATGTAACCGACCCTGGGAATGTCGAGTATGAAATCGTGCCGCTACGGGAAGGTTTTTTCCATCTGAATATTCTGAAGTTCCTTGAAGATGACCCTTGCTCAAACTGTTTTGTAATTGTTGGAGTTGAATATCCTGAACCGGGAGTTATAAATGTTGATATTAAAATTACGCATCCTTACGATGACCCGCTCTATACGATCTTCGATGTGCGCGGAATCATGATGTTCGATGGCGGTCATTCATTTCCTGAATCAGGAATGACAATTTCTGATCCTATGTATGGAGATGGTGTGTTTTTAAATCCCGATGGGTACACATCGCTGTACAACACATGGTTAATAGGAATGCCGGCGCCTGAGATCCAGGAGTATTTCAAGGGTGTGTACGCGTCAGAGAATTTACCTAATGCGGTTGTCAATGGTTACATAAGGCATATTTCGGATGACCCGTCGAACACCCGTAACGCACTCTTAACAGGCGACTCCGTCACACGGACATACTCGTTGAAGTATCCAGCGAATGAATTTGTTTTAGGCTATGCTGTCGACGCGTCCTGGGCACCCCCAGTGGAAACTCCGGTCGACGA
>DAOVJF010000558.1 GCA_030673355.1 Planctomycetota bacterium
AAAAAACACATTTATTAAATCTTGAAATCCTGTTTAATCTTCATTCAGAATCAGGTCGACGTTTGCCTGGTACGCGAATGGATCGTTTAAAATCACGGTCACCGGATCGCTTGACCAGCCGTCCGCGACAGCGCGAATTGTCAGGTTGCCCAGGGGGAGGTCGGGGAACAGATAACTCCCATCCTCAACACCGACAATATCAATCGACGATCTATAGACAGGATTATTCAGAATGTCAGAATCCATTAGCTCGATCGTGATACCACCCCATAATTCGGGATGCAGTTGCAGGCTTAACCCGTCCCCGAAACGAATCCTTCCTGAAATTCCCGCGATACCCCTTCGCCTGGCCATTCCGTTAAGCCCTGCAGCTTTCCATTCAAGGTTGTTTTCATATCGGAACGTAACAAATCCGGGAATTAATCCATTTTTGATATTCCTGAAAATGTCTATTGTCCTTGCCGTAGAATATGCCGTGCGGCAGAAAATTGTGTCATCGGATTCTGTCTCAGGATCACCGTCACCCATCAGGTAAACCGCGAACCCGGACGCCGGGAAGATCGGTTCACCGGTCGGAAGCTCAAGAATAACTTTTTCGACCACCATCCCGTGTGTAGCTGAATCCCGAACGATATCGAATTCATTGATAGTATTGAAAGGGCCCTTGCCAAAACAGTGTTCATCGATCATCAGACTCACCAGATCACCGCAGATGGTGACAGACCCAAGGGTGTCCTGTTTTAAATCGATCCAGCCCGAGAATGTCCCCGCGATCGGATAGAACGGACGTCCGTACTGTTCGGCCCAGTGCTGGTATGTTCCCGCTTCCTTGTACAATGCCAGGAACGGGGTTGAAATCTTATCTGAATTCCATAACCATGAGAATCGGCTGTAATAGCACTCGGCAAAAAAAGCATCTGTCGTGCTCAGGTATGGAAGATCGTCCGGACCCTCGCATGGGTGCCAGTCGAACTCGTATGTTGTAATAACCCTCCCATTAAGGTCCGGTTCGAGATGAAGCGTTGCCAGGAATTCACCGTATCTTTTGTAGATGTTGAAAAGCTCTGTTTCGTCATAGGATTGCGGGATAACTTCAATGTCGAAATGCAGCCCCTCGATGTTGTCAAAAACAGGATTATCAAGGACCTGCCCGCGAATACTATCAAGAAGGTTCTCGAAAAAAATCTGAGTATAATATTCGGGAGGGTGCATACACGGATCGTACTGCTGCTCGGGGAATCCGATGTTATCGAAATTCAGGTGGATCGGCAAGTCGGGCGCGTATGCCTGCATCCAGCCGATATGTACCGGGACCCAGTCATGCATCGCAAGATAGCCGGAATTACAGATTTCACCGTATTCCAGGATCAGGAAATCTCCACCCATCTCATTCCTGAACTTATTTAAGAAAAGCTCGGCGTCTGTCGGGGGGAGGTTAGTGTCGGGATCGATAAGCGAATACGCGTAAATACCCTGACCGCGCGGAAGGGGAATAATCGGATCATCCGGAGGCCACTTGAAATTAATCCAGTGCGAGGCGAGTGCGGATTCACCTTCCCCGATCTCGCCCTCGCTTTCCGGACTGGCGGTAATTACCAGAAGCCTGTAATTCCCCGGGTCCAGATCGGGAACACTGGCGCCCCATTCAATATGATTTTCAAATTTCGCCAGTCTTAACGGGGTCGGCCAACCGCAGGGAGTGACATCGAGAAATACAGATGTGATATCGTCCTGCCAGTCGGAAACAGCCATCTCGAAATACCGCCCGGTAAGTTTCGGTTGCCCGAATTCGTACGATTCAGCGGTGTTGTTTTCAACGGTCGCATCAAGAACAAAGGTAATTATATATGGTGAGAGCTGCGGTTCAGGTTTGAAAACAATCTGGCGGGTATCGGATTCCAGAGGCTGGATGGCACGGTTGGGGAATTCCCTCCCAAAAGTGAAAAATGGATCGGGATCGGATACA
>DAOVJF010000103.1 GCA_030673355.1 Planctomycetota bacterium
ATCCAGTATCAATTTCCGACTCGATATTCGTGAATATATTTATTATCGCCCTTGCTGCTATTTTCCTCGGGGGTGGGGTCACTGCCCCTATTGCGTGGGGATTCTGGTGGGCGACAAGGTTCAAGTACTCCGCGACCGGTTTCATTTTCAGCTACTTTTTTTATTACATCCTAATTGGTTTTTTAATGTCTGTAATCAGCTGGTCCCATGGACTTGCAGGAATCGGATACGGCATCCCAGCTCCTTGGTTTCTTAAATACGGCACCTTGTTTCTACAGGCTGTTTCCTTAGGGTTAATAACGTTTCTATGTGTCAGAATTTCGTTCTGGGTGCTTGGGAGGCGAGTATGAAAAGGAATATCAGAATCATTATCCCTGTTGTCGTTTACCTCGTATCGGTTCTTGCGGGTTATGGCCAAACTTATTTTCACAATCGCTCAATTGAAAGACTGATCAACGATGCAGGCAGCCAGGGAGAACCGGTAGTTGTTATTGTTCTCGAAACACAGCCGTCATGGATATTACCGTACGGCCAGTCAAAATTGAGGCTTTACAATATACATGGAGATTCAGTCCCGCTGGCTGTTAATTGGGATTTTAGCTGGGCAGCTGGGCTTTATTTCAGCGAAGATGGCACACTGTATTTCTATGAAAGGTCGTATTGGGCTTTCGATCAGATCTTATTCTCAATGAAACTCAATGATAGTGAACTTAAAAGAATCTGGATCACCCATGTCTGGAAAACATTTGATCCTGGTGAAACAATCATTGGCCAGGGTTATGTAGCAAAGACGAGTAACTTTGTCGTGGTGTTTGAGGATCGTATTCAGGTTTTCAATCCGGACGGTGACATAATACTGACACATGAATTTATCAATCCCTTTCCAAGTGTAACCGATACTTCGGCACAATTTCACAGGCTCTCCTTTGCATTAACCCATGATATGTCCAAGCTGATTGTGATTGCATATAAACAAAGAGAAAACGTAGGAAAGTCCTGGATATATAATCTTGAAACCGGGGAATGGAACAGCCTGGTTGACCCTGCAACGGATTTTTTTGTCATTGAACCCGACATGGGTGGGAGATACATTGCCTGCATGTATAAAGCCCCTTCCGGTATGCTGGTACAAGCCTATATTGACCTGGATGCTGACGGTAAATTAAGCAGCCCCCTGGCAGGATCCACAATGCCCGATATCTGGACAAACTGGGCAGCATTGGTCGGTCCCAGTGGCATTACTCCGAACGTCAGAATTTACGATATTGAAAATGACTGGGAGGAATACACGATCAACCTACCGGGCACAATATCAGGAACCAGTTATTTTGTCCAAACTCTGGCTATTTACGAACCCCCACCGAACGGACTCGACGGAATGTACGAGAATTTCGAGTAACATCCTCCCCCTTTTATCCTTATTACATTGACTTAAAACCCACAAACGGCTAATATTTGGTCTCCCCTTTTTGGGAGGTTTAATTTGTATCATCGCCCGGATGATGGACGTTTGGGTATTTCTTTTATTTTGGTAATTTCGGAAGAGAGAATTGGCACACTATGAAGGTTAAATTATCGCTAAAAGAATTCACAAGACACCTGCAGATCGCAATGAGAGCGATCGCCGTGAGGCCCACCCTGCCTATCCTGAACTACATGCTCATGGAGGCTGAGGATGGCAAAGTCATGCTCACCGGATACGACATGGAGATGGGAATCAGGGTAAAATTCCCAGCCGAGGTGATCGAGGCTGGCAGCCTTGCAGTCAAGGCTAAAACCCTGAATGAAATCGTGACGCAGATTCCCGCCGAGGATATCGAGCTCGATTTCAACGACATCTCGAAAATTACCATCAGCGGCGGACGAAGCGAATTCCAGCTTGTGGGGAAACCCGGCGGTGAATACCCGAGCCTGCCCGATGTGGGTGAGGAGGAGGAAGTACTGACCCTCCCGATCGAAAGGTTCATGACCAATCTTAAACGGACAATTTTCGCAAGCAGCCTGGATATGCCGAAGAATTACACATCCGGGATTTTGCTGAAAATCAGCGACAACCTCCTTCAGATCGTCGCGACCGACGGGCGTCGCCTAGCGATGGTAACCGACAAACTCAAGAGCGTTCATGAAGGCGAAAAGATGGTGCTGATCCCGTCGAAGACGATGCATGAGCTGTTACGGATCCTCGGGATGAACTGGGAAGGCGACCTTGAACTTCACCTGTCAGAAAATCTCGCGCTCTTCCGACTTGGCGACAATGGTGAAGTGGAGATTATCACTCATCTCCTCGACACTCCCTACCCTGATTACGAGAAGGTAATTCCCGAGGAAACCACTGGTTCTCTGACTGTAGATCGCAACCGTCTGATCGCCAGTCTGAGACAGGTCGGTATCCTCGCGCGCCAGCAGGACGGCCGGGATATGTCGGTACTTGAAACCACTGACGATCACTTAAAAATCAGTTCAAAGGCTGAAAGTGAGGGTAAGGCCGAGGTTGAAGTGCCGATCGAACGTGAAGGAGAACCGCTTAAGGTGGCGTTTAACTACCAATACCTTCTCGACCCGCTCCTTGCGGTCGAGGATGAGAAAATAGTGATGAAATATTCCGGGTCGCTGGAACCGGGGATAATAACAATCCCGTCGGATGATTCGTATACATATGTCGTGATGCCGGTCCGGCTGCCGGAGTAGGAATTCCTCAAATATACCCAAGTAAATAATTAGAAAAGAAAATTCCCGATCGCCCGCCATTTATGGTGCAGGCTTTTTTTATTTCCATATTGAAATCAGCCGCTCTTACATGGGATGAAATGAATGTATGAGATAACAATTGGAGTCCCGGTTAAGAAACATGTTACAATAATCCAAGAGGATTTTCGTACGATTTATAAACCGGGAATATCATAGTGATGTGATTCGGGATGCCTGCTGATTCATACAGTCGGATGGAGTTGATCCGCCTTTCCACTGCGACCGGGAAGGTGCTGAACCGCCTGAATTTACTTCAGGGGCAGATTCTGCATGGGAAAATTTTTAAAATGGAACCGTTTTCCACGGGTGGGAAATCCGGACAGGAGGTTGGAATCGGAACATCGGGTGGTGTAGCGCGAATTGTACTTGGCAGTCAACTGATTGAAGCTGTGGTTAATAAACTCCTCCCGGAAGGGGCAAGTATTAAACTTGAGGTTATCCAACTTGGCGAGGATAAGTTCACGCTGAGGTTACTTGCGGTAGATGGAATATTGACCGGCAGTCAGAATGTCGCGACAATCTCCGACTTACCCGACACGGTCGATTGGACAACCGAAACCCGGCAGGCGATCGAGAACTCTCAGGCCAGGACCCTTGAAACCCCTGGATTCCAGACACAAACCAGGATAGTCGACCTGCCAAATTTGTCTGAACTTCCTGAAACCGCGGCACGAATGCTTAAAGCTGCGATCTCGGAAGGATTCATCGAACCAGCTCAATTCACGGCAAAGATTCCTGAAATTCAAACATCTGTACAGAAAGCCATCAGTCAGCTCGAAGGGTCAATTCGTACAATTACCGAAGCATCGCCACAGGCTGTACAGGAAATAGCAAAGTCGATCAACGCGCTCATAAAAATCCTGCGGCCGATCGTTGCCCGTCTCCCGTCGCAGTATGTACCTCTTAACGATTCGGTGACGCTGGTTTCGCAGGCTTTGAAAAATGCCGCGTATGTTTTAAGGCCTTCAAATGAACCCGGTTCTCTTGTAACTTACAGTTTCCCCGGACAACCGCGACAAGGTCCGACTTCCGGAACCCCCCAGGCCGGACCGATGGTGACCACAACCGCTCAATCGACTGGCAGCGCACCTTCGCAGCCAGCCAGTGTTACAGGATCGGGATTTTCAACCCCACAGGCCCAATCCGGAAGTGCTGGAACAACTCCTCAGCCCCAACAGGCTCCCCAGGCTGGACAGATTAGTGAAACCGGTCCGGGACAGCCCGCACCCGCAACCCAGGCACCAGGTAATGTTGCCGGGACTTCAGGAACAGCGGCGAGTACAAATGTACCAGGCACTGTAAATGCTCAGTTGCCCACACCTGCTACACCGTCTGCACCGGACGCGGTTGGAGATATCGGCGCTCGGCAATCAACCCAGCTTCCAGGCACTGAATCGCCTGAGGCGGTAAAAGCCGCTCTCCCTGAAATACTGGCTAAAAGAACATCTGAAGACATCTCCCAGGGCAGAGATGCGAGAGCTGAACAAGCTCAACACGCGCGAAATGTGCTTCTCGGAATTCGAACGCTCTCCCTGCTATCGTCTCGCATTGCACAGGCACGGGGATGGAATATACATGAATCGGCTACTTTCGTGAATCATGCGTCACATCTCACGACACTGGCGGACGCGTACGAGGGCGTATTATTAGCCCCTTTGCTTACCAGTGCGTTTGAAACTCCGGATGCAATTCCGAGACTTTTACTCTCGTTACTTTTCCCGGGCGGGTATGGTGAAGTGGGGATAATCCAACCTGACGGGACGCGTCCAGATGAAAGCGGTTCGGAAGATTCCGACAGCGATGACCGGAGAAACAATTGTATCGGTTTAATACGCCTGAGGACCGAAGGGCTGGGAAATCTGAATGTAAAACTCGATTTTCATGGTGATGCGGAAAATGAAATTCCCCCGAGGGTTTCAGGCACATTCCATGTCGAAGAGTTTGCGGCCGATATTCTACGGACCGAAATCCCGGCACTCGACAGGGCACTGGACGCGCGAGGGATAATTTCCGACGGGTTTAATGTCCGGGAAACAGGGATTGGAAGACAGGCGCCCCAAACCGGAAATCCCTCAAGAAGAACCGACACGTCGGGGGGACTCGATATAAAAGTGTAAAAGAAGAATGCCTTTAAATAATGACATAAGGCGTGCAATCGCCCTTGGATACGATCCGGAAACCGACCGTGCCCCGAAAGTTATGGCAAAGGGTCTCGGTCCGGTGGCTGAAGCGATCCTGGCAATCGCGAGAAAACACGACGTGCAATTGCACGAAGATCCCGCGCTTGCCAGGAGCCTGTATATACTCGAACTCGGACAGGAAATTCCAGAGGAGTTTTATATTGCGATCGCGGAGGTCCTTGCGTTTATATACAGGATGGATAAGAAGATGAAAAGCGCACGATTACGTTAGATATTTCCATAATTTTAAACGTTAGGGCAGAATTTATAAGACTCACTTAGAAACCATAATATAATACTGCATACCTCTACTTTCGGGATAAAACTGCTTCGAGTACAAGGCATTTTTCCCTTACAGTGACGATCCCCATATAGTGACGGCCCTGGGGACATGTCTTTTTTCTCCAGTGACGCGGTTGAATCATGCTAAGTGGTGATTAGGGAAAAAAGCACGTGTCCCCATACAGTGATGACCCCATAAAGTGACGACCCCGGGGACATGTCTTTTTTCTCCAGTGACGCGGTTGAATCATGCTAAGTGGTGATTAGGGAAAAAAGCACGTGTCCCCATATAGTGACGTCCCCGTGATTTATGCAATTTCAAGTAGATTTGGTCTAAACCCTTGGTCCAGATTACTATAAAAAAAACCGCTCTTCCGGGCGGTTTGTATAATTTCAAAGTAAACCAGATAAAATCAACGTTTCGAGAACTGGAACTTTTTGCGGGCTTTCTTCTGGCCGTACTTCTTCCGTTCCTTGATCTTCGAGTTTCTCGTCAGGCAGCCGGACTCCTTCAACTTGTTACGGAATTCAGGTTCGATTTCAACAAGCGCGCGAGCGATACCGAGTTTCAGCGCGTCGGCATGCCCGGCAATTCCGCCGCCGTGGATTTTCGCGATCACATCGAAATCCGCGGCTTTATCGAGTGCTGTAAACGGCAGCATGACATCATCGAGCTGCTTTTTACGCGGGAAATAGTTTTTGGCTTCCAAACCATTGACCATGACTTTCCCTTTTCCACGGGCGAGCCGTACACGGGCGATCGCGCACTTTCTTTTTCCGGTTCCCCATATGTATTTCACTTCAGCCATTATTGTCTGTCACCTTTTTTACCTTTTCCAGAATGTATTCGGGAAACGCCTCGGGTTTCTGCGCCGCGAATTCATGCGTCGGTCCCGGTCCTGAATAGATCTTAAGCTTCTTGAGTATCGCGCGTCCAAGGCGGTTTTTCGGGAGCATATTCTTGACCGCGAGTTCTATAACACGCCTGGGATCACGCTTCATCATTTCCCCGAAATTCCGGCTCTTGATCGATCCGGGATACCCGGAATGGCGCCAGTAAAGCTTGTCCGTCAGTTTCTTGCCGGTAACCCTGACTTTGTCGGCGTTGATAACTATCACGAAATCGCCGTTGTCGACATGCGGCGCGAAATCGGCCTTGTGCTTGCCAAGGAGTACTGTCGCGACAGCACTCGCTGCCCGGCCCAGGATAAGGCCGTCAATGTCGAGGATGTACCATTTTCGCTCGACCGTTGCCTTATTTGGTATGTAAGTCTTAACCATTTTTTCTATCCCACAGGAAAAGCATGTCGCTCTTCCGTTTGGTTTCATTTTTTGTTTAATAATCACGAACCGGCCGGTTTGCTTATTGCTTCTTCAAGATCATTATCAGAATAAAGCACTTTTTCAAGGAATAACCCGCCTGGCTTAGCGTTATATTTAACGCGTCCTTTTTCAGGTTTCATCAGGGCTTCGCTTACAGACTTATAGCTCTCTCTGCCCTGTGTCACCGCCAGAAGGAGTCCTGTCATTCGACGGACCATCTGGTACAGGAACCCTGAGCCGATAAACCTGATTTCGACAAGCTGCCCGTCCTCCCGGACATCCGCCAGGTAAATTTCCTTCACCGGGTTTTCGCCTTCCTCAAGCCTCGGGGAAAAGCTCCTGAAATCACGCTTTCCCTCGAATTCCTTCGCGTAACTCACGAGGAGGTCGAGATCGAACGGCTTATGATCTTCCACAAACAGGACATAGTGCCTGGATGTCGGGGGCAGTTCCCTGGCTCTCAGGATCCGGTATAGATAAACCTTTCCGACAGCCGAGAACCTGGGATGAAAATCAAAACCTGTTTCCCGGCAATCCGTTATGCGAATATCACCTGGAAGAATCGAGTTCAAGCCCTGGTAAAGTTCCTCGACAGTTCTCGGCGCGCTTGTACGGAACGAGATCACCTGTCCAGTCGCGTGAACACCGGAATCGGTCCTCGATGCCGATTTCACCCGCACCGGATGCGCGAGAATTTTCGAGAGAGCCTTGTTCAATTCGGATTCAATTGTCCGATCAACTTTTTGAAGCTGGCTCCCTGAAAACCCGGCCCCGTCATAGGCAACTGTCGCCCTGAAATTCCGGAGCAAAGGTCGGTTCGTAATTTCAATGTTCGTATTCCCGCCCATTTGTCTATCCCCTTCGTCCTCATACCGGTTGGAGGTCTTACCTCGGTCCCTGTTATGAGGAGGGGTTAAGGGCATTATTCACTCAGATTAAAAGTAACAACAGCAAGGTCCGCTCCGTCACCGCGACGTTTACCGGCTTTGATGACACTCACCTCGCCGCCACCGCTGGAAAGTAGTTTCGGGACAATCTCAGAGGTGAGTTTTTTAATCAGGTCACGGTTATCTATCTGTTTCCGGACCTGTCGCAGGCTTGATACATCGCCCTTACGCGCAAGATTCACAAGTTTCTGAACGAAACGCGCAAGCGATTTTGCTTTTGCTTTCGATGTTAATATTTCGCCGTACTCGATCAGGTTTTTAGCCTGGTTTTTAAGAAGCGCCATGCGCTGGTCTGTCGGCCGGCTTAAT
>DAOVJF010000511.1 GCA_030673355.1 Planctomycetota bacterium
AGGTGGTAAAAATATTACTCCAGTAATCATCAATGTGGGTAATTTTTCCTTTAACTCGCCCGTTATCAAGTTCCGGTCTATCGATGTCGAGCGGTGTGAGGGTACCGAGTTTCGGTCCGATTGAATGAAAAGGCGTCCCATTTGCCAGGTGAGCGGCTACCGGAGCAAAAATATCCCGTCCGTGGAATGTCGCGCTGATTTCAGGGAGCATGTATTTTGGGTTCTGGATTTCCACAGCTTCCCAGTAAACATTTTCAGAAATGATTTCGGTAAGGCACCCGTTGTCGGGAGCGATGAAGAGCCTGTCATGGGCTTTCAGCACGATGGCTTTCCGATCCGTCCCGACCTGGGGATCGACGACAACAACGAAAATGCTTCCTTTTGGGAAGAATTTCCAGGATCCTTTAAGAAATGCGGCTGTAACGAGAATATTGTGCTTTGGGACATTATTGCACAGGTCAAGGACGTGAGCTTCCGGTGCGATATCCGCGACAACCCCTTTCATTTGTCCGATGTAGGGATCTTCATCACCGAAATCGGTCATTAGTACAATGGTTTGGTGAGGATGTGATTTATTGGTTTGATTGTCAGTCAATTCCCTCATCTCCCTGTGGCCTGTCGAGGAAGTAGGTTCCCTCGCACTCGGTTTTTATGATTTTTTTACCATCTTCAAGTGTATAGAGAATACCTTTTGTTTTTGCGATTCTGGATCCTAAATTATCAACCCGGCCCTCGATGTAAACGGTTTCGCCAATTTTCACTTCCTTTCGGAATTTTATGGACATCCTGGTTGTAATGGCCAGTTTGTTGGTTGTCATGATTGCGTACGCCATCACATCGTCGAGCACGGACGCCTGGAGTCCGCCATGGACTACGTCGTCCCATCCCTGGTGTTCCGGGCGGAAAACAAATTCAGATTCAGCACGTTTGTTTTCGTGATCCAGCTTAAATTCAAGGTGCAGGCCGATCGGGTTAGTGGATCCGCATACGAAACATCCATCGTCACGCCATTTCACCTTACGTCCTTCACGCGGGATTTCGGTACTTTCTTTCATAGGTAGAAATCATACCATAAACATACAAACCAACGGGAGCCTTTGATTGAGGAAGTAGTGTCCTGAATTTATAACAGGTCGACTTGATACATTTTTCCAAGGCGTTTGATATCCTTCAGAAAATTCCTTCGACGCCTTGAATAATAAAGGTGAGTCCGGGAGTCCTTAGAATCGCCGCAACCAAACCTGTGGATCGCCGGAGAGGTACGGAGAGAGACAATTCTCGAAAGCTCCTGCTCGATTTTATCTTCTGAGGTCAGATACCAGATTCTTGTGGGCTTGTATCTGCGAGTAATGTAATCAATATGCCAATATAACTTTCCGATGCCCAGGATATGCCGTGAGAGCCGTCCACGAAGGCCGTTCAGTGCGCTGCCGATGTAGTAATACCATCCTTTCCGGAGTTCAAACTCCCCAAGTTTACCGATTTTAATACTTGAGCACCTGGTGAGATGAATTTCGAGAATATACGATCCTTTGAGGGACTTACTCATCGAGTGGATTTTACCTGGGAGAATCCTGTTCATGGCCTGGATTTGCAGTATACAGCCAAATTTTTAATGTCGCAGACCGGCGTCCTGCGTTAAAGTCAGGTGCATGATATAATAAATTTTCACAGGATAATAAAAGATGTCTGATTTAAACGAAAAACTTGATGGAATTCTGGCACGGTTTGCTGAGATCGAAAAATCGCTACAGGACCCTTCGGTTACCCGCGATCCCGCCAGAATGAAGGAACTTGGGATCGAGCACAAGGAACTTATGCCCGTGGTCGGGTTCATCAACGAGCTTAAAAATATTGAGGCGGAAATTGAAGGCCTCGAGGAAATGCTCAAGGAGAAGGGTGTTGAGGACGAATTGAAAAAACTGGCCGCGGATGAGCTCCCTGAAGTCCGCCTGAAACATGATAATAAGCTCAATGAATTGAGGAGGGAACTCCTGCCGAGGGACCCCCGTGACCAAAAGGACGTAATAATCGAGATAAGGGCCGGTACAGGCGGAGATGAAGCTGCGATTTTCGCTGGAGACCTGTTCAGGATGTATTCAAGGTATGCAGAAAACAGGAACTGGAAAACATCGATCATCAGTGAAAATCCACTTCCGATTGGAAACGGCTACAAGGAGATCATTATTGAAATCAAGGGCGACGGGGCATATTCAAGGCTGAAATTCGAGGGAGGCACCCACAGGGTCCAGCGCGTACCGAAAACCGAGTCATCGGGGCGGATTCACACATCGGCGGCTACAGTTGCCGTGATGGTGATGCCTGACCCGGTTGAGGTCCAGATCGATGAGAAAGATTTAAGGATCGATACGTTCAGGGCATCTTCTGCAGGCGGACAGCACGTGAACAAAACCGACTCC
>DAOVJF010000407.1 GCA_030673355.1 Planctomycetota bacterium
CCATAACAAAGAAAATTCGATCAGTTGAATCAACCTCGTGGCAGAACGGCCGGTAGGGGTACGCCCAGCCGGGAATCTGGAAAGTATCGAGCGGATTAAAAAGATCGGTTTCATCATACACAGCGATCCATGGGTATGAGGTCTCCAGTCCGTCCTCAGGGAGACATGCGACGATTTTCCCCGTGTCCGCCTGCATTAAATGGAACCCGCTACCCATTACCGCGCCATGCTCAACGTAACTGAGATACTCGGGCGCCAGTGAAAAATCACAAGCGTCAGAGATTGTGAAGTAGTCGTCCGAGTCGTCGTAAAATCCGGGATCTCCGGCATCCTGAACCCGAACCCTCACAGTTTCTGAAACATCATCCGGAATGGTCCAGGCATAAACACCGGAATTGGGATGTCCTGCTTCAATCTCGATTACATCGGATCCAAAATCATCCTTTGAATAGAGAAGCGTCACCGATGTGATTCCCGCTCCACCTGTCCATTCTATATCATGGGCGCTTCCAACCATCCACACTTCGCCGCCGTTTGGTATAAGGACCTCAAAACCAGACCCGAGAATGATGAAATCCTCATCGGAATCATCAGAAATAGCCGAATCGGACGCATCGTGGATACGGACTTTAACGGTCAGGGATGGATCGTTGGGAACCGCATCCCACGTGTAACTCCCGTCATGTGGGGTACTTAATGAAATCGTGTTGATATCGCTGACAAAATCATCCTTGGAATAAAGGATTGTGACATCGGTTATCCCCGGGTCTCCCGACCAGGTAATTTCCTGCGAGGAACCAACGCTCCAGACTTCCCCGCCATCAGGCTGAATAACATTGATCAGGGGCGGTAACCCTTCCACGACAACCATTATGCCGTTGAAGTATGCCGCCAGTGGGCCATCTGGATAAATGAATGTCTCGCCGCCCTCAAACTGCGGTACATACGTATTCGGATCGACATTCTCCACCCGACCCAGAACGGGGAATGTACCCACACCCGTAATAGCCAGGTCTTCAGCGGAAATTGTGGCTGCGAAAATTGCGGATGTTGTCTGTGTACCCGGGCTGACTGTCGCAACTGACAGAAAATCTGTTGGAGATAACATTAACGGCGACTCCAGCATTATTGCCGCGACTTCGCCTTCTACGCCGCCGGGATTATCCAGTGACTGCCAGTCGAAAACCTCGATCGTAACCGTTACCGAACCTCCGCTTCCATAACCATCAAGGTACCACAGGTCCGATACGGATGCGTTGAACACAACATTGTACGCTTCCTGACATTGTGCTTCAGGAGGGTAACTTTCGACTGGATATTCAGGGGCATACGCCGGGTCCGGTAACGCCCATGAAGTATCTACTGCCATGTTAAACTTGAACACCGGATAACCGTCGATCAATGGGAACTGGATTTGATGGCGCCTGTGATGCGGTACTGTTTTGTCACTGAATACACCCCGCGTTTCAGGGGGAATTTCAGACACCGGGTCATCCAACGTAAGAGCGTCGGCATAATATTTGTATGGGTTAATCGTCGCCGACGGGTCCGGCAGAGTGCTGATCGCGAACGATTTGAATGACAACAGCGGAAGTGGGTCGATAAACTCCGGATAGTTCCACCAGCGGGTCAGTCCGTCTGCATTTATCATTACCGGTTCAAGGTTCGCCTCGGTTGCATAAAATATATCCGGGTCAAATTCGCTCATCGACGAACCATCTGACAATATTATTAATCGCGTATCGAATCCCTTTAACTCGGTTACTCCCGGGAAAGGCATCAGCATGGCTATGTCCAGGTCCAAAAAACCGGTGAGAAAATCAGTACCCGGGAGAAGCTTAATGGTTATCAAGGTTTGGGGGTTTACTGGCGGGGCCATGAAGTGGGCGATATTACAGTTAAACATCGCGCTCCTCAGCGGTGTAATGGCAACCTCTTCCGTCTCCCCGTCGATTACTACTTCCCAGAAACTCAGGAGCATATGGTTTGAACCGGTTGATTCTCTCAAAACCTCATTAGTAAGAAATCCGGTTTCATCATTGGGGGGCACAACCGGCGATGCCGGGTCGCCACCATTGGAATTACATCCGAATGACAGCAGAATGGCTATTAGTAAAAGTGATACCAAATATTTTTTCATGGCTTGCTCTCCAGATAGTTGGTAGGCTTCCCTATCAATCAGATGTGAATTTTACCATATATCCGGTTCTATTTTAACCCGGGGACTTCTCAAAACAGGGTAAAAACTTACATCCGGTCGGGTAAATATTTTACTGAAAAATTGTATCACGGTGAGGATTCACCATGTTTTTCAAAATACACCCGCAACCTTTATCTATCAGCACATTCTAATACGTGTATTTGCCAAACCACGGTCAGTAGTGTTAGCATTCCACCGCTATTTCGTCATGAAAGTGAATAAACCCCTGATATCAATCGTCATCGCGATTTTAGCGACTCTTCCCGGGATTTATTTCCGACTCGCCGGCGTCCATATGGCTCCGCCCATGGAAGCGCTGTTTGCCGGGATGGCAATTCTCGGCGCCGCGTTCCTCGTGCTTTGGGCATGCGACGTTGTCCAGCTTGACGTTTCCCAGGCGCTGGCCATCGCCATGGTAGCACTGATCGCCGTACTGCCGGAGTATGCGGTCGACATGTACTTCACCTGGATGGCAGGCAAGCACCCCGAAGACGAATACGCAGAGTACGCGATCGCCAACATGACAGGCGCGAACAGGCTGCTTATCGGTGTTGGATGGGCGGTTATCGCGTTCATTGCATACAAAAAATTTAAAAAAGTTATCGTACTTGAAAAAGAACGAACAACCGAACTCCTGTTCCTTGGAATGGCGACACTCTATGCTTTCGTGATCCCGATCAAGGGCACGCTTGCATGGTACGATGCGATTATCTTCATCGCGCTTTTCGTTTGGTACATCACAATTGCCAGTAAAAAACCCTGTATCCAGATCGAACTCGAAGGCCCGGCGGAACTCATCGGTAACCTCCCGACTGTCCCTAGACGGGTAACCACCTGGTTAATGTTTATTTTCTCCGCCGCGGTAATTGTCCTTAATGCCGAACCGTTTTCCGAGGGGCTTGTGGAGACCGGTAAAATTTTCGGAATCGATGAATTCCTCCTCGTTCAATGGCTGGCCCCGATTGCAAGCGAAGCACCCGAATTTACGGTCGCGATTATTTTCGCGACTCGAGGGCAGTGCGGACTCGCGCTCGCCACCTTACTCTCAGCTAAACTCAACCAGTGGACTCTCCTC
>DAOVJF010000286.1 GCA_030673355.1 Planctomycetota bacterium
CCGGATATTTTTTACCCGTACGGTAATTCGGACCAGGCACCAGACAACGAAGCGGTAACGGATATTTATGATTACACGTGGCCCGCGCAAATTCCTGAGGACTGGCTGACAGGCACTCCTGCGGTTTATATTATAGGTGTTCCGGGTATCGATTCGGATGAACTTGAGAACGCCTTTATGTCAGGAGAACTCGACCAGGAAACACTGGATGAGCTGCGATCACTTGGGTATATTCAATAGTCCTATGCAAGAGAAATCTGAAAAATTTCCAATGATTACTTCATTCATCCGATTCCTGGTGATAATGGTCCTTTCATCTTTTATTATTTTTGCATGCGTACCCAAAGGGCCTCCTCCCCCACCGCCACCCGCGGAATCTCTTTTACTCGGGACACCTTTCCTCGGGGATGAAACAGAATTAAGGGAACAACCCCCCGAAACCACACGTGTCGAAACCGGCAATGTTTCGATCGAAGGATGGATGAGCCCGCCGGAAAAAATCTTAAGATTTCCGGTTGAGCTTCGAGAAGCCCCACATTTATCATTTCGTTTTTATTGTCAAACCACGACACCGGTCAGAATTGGCGATCTGATTTTCCGCGTTGATTATGTGCCGGAAACATATCCATCCGAAACAGGTGAAATTCCGATTGAACCAATCATGCTTTTCGAGACAACACCTGTCCAGACTCCCCGGTGTTTCGATGAATGGATACTCCAGGATATCGATCTCACTGAACATGCACCAGGCAGAGGGGAATTGAGGTTTATCCTCGATGGACCGCTTGCCGGTGATCCGGGTATAGATTTTTTCTGGGGAGAACCGCTAATTTATCATCCCCTTGAAGCCAGGCATAAGAATATTTTATTAATTGGTGTCGACACCCTGCGCCGCGATGCCTTGTCCGTGTACGGGGCGTCACCCATCGTAACCCCGAATCTCGTAACATTCGCGGAAAAATCCACAACATTTACCCAGGCCAGGGCCCAGGGACCATGGACGCTGCCGTCGTTCGCGAGCATGATCACAGGGAAGCTTCCGTCCAAAATCAACTCGATGTCATTCACCGGCCACCTTCCCGAACGACCTGACACAATAGGCGAAATCCTACTGAAAAATGGTTACGCGAAATATACAATCTGCTCTAATCCGTGGCTTGGCTACGCAGAATCCGGGTTTCACCAGGGAATGGAGGAGTTCTGGTTCAGTTTCGATGCGTCCGCGGGCGATTCTGTGGATCAGGCTATTGAGTTCATCAACCGGACTCAGGATCAGGACTGGTTCATTTTCCTCCATTTCATGGACCCGCACATTCCTTATAATCCCCGTGGTGAATACCGGGACCTGCTCCTCGATCCACTAATTGAGGGGCCGTATACGGAAAATTTTGATGAAATTGAGTTATGGAAATCGGGCGAGATTGTACCGCCACCGGAATATATCGAGCAGGTGAGAAACCTGTATCTCGGGGAGGTCGCCTACGTCGACGCGATGCTTGCCCGTCTCTACAAAGAACTTGAAGACCTTGAATTATTAGAGGAAACACTTATTGTCTTTTCCGCTGACCATGGCGAAGAATTTTTCGAGCATGGGGGATTCGACCACGGGCACACGCAGTTCGATGAACTCGTCCACATGCCGCTTATTGTAATGGGGGAAGGATTTCCCGCTGGAAGCACAATAGATACAAATGTCGGGAATACCGATATCATGCCGACCATCCTCCGGTATATCGGGCTTGATATTCCGGTTGACCTGTTTGGATTTCCGCTGCAGGATGTGGTCGCGGGTATTGTCGATAATTCAAGGATAATTTTCGGGGAGGATAATACCCGTGGAACATTGAGGAAATTTGGAGTTGAATGGCCGTATAAGTGTATTGTTGATTGGGTCACATCCGAAACGGTTCTCTTTAACCTCGAAAACGATCCTGGGGAACAGGTTGATATCAGCCTCGCGAACGCTGATCTCACCAACCGGTTGAAATCTGAGATAATTACCAACATGCTCCCGACTCAATCGGCGTTTTATATCTGGATCACACGAAGCCAGGATGATGTTGAGAAAATATACTCAGGATCACTCACGGTTCCCGACGGTCTCGATGATATGAAACTTTTCGGACTTAGTGATGAGGACACCTGGTCGCTTGAAGGGAACACACTGACATTTACTATTAAATCCGCATCACAGGCACTGGGACCATCGAAAAATATCGCGATTATTCCTTCTATAGGTTCGGAAACACTGACAGCGTCGGTCGAGGTGAATGGCGAATTCCGTCCGGACTTATTCTATCCCTTTGGAGACAGGACTCAAGCTGAATCGAGGGAGGTTACGGTCACGCTTGATGACTATCCACTTGGAATGAACCTGCCGTACTCCCGTGATGTTGATTTCGAAGGATTCTATATCTGGGGCGTTCGCGGGTCCCACCAGGAGGAAAACAGGGTAGAATTAGGTGAGGAAACAAAAGCCCAGTTGAGGGCAATTGGTTATACTGATCAGTAAGAACTGTCAAAACAACATGTTTCGATTCTGGAAAATTTTGGGATACACCGTAATTGTTTGTCTGACCATTACGATCTTGTCGTGCCCCGGTGATGAAAACGCCGGATTTGAGGGTCCATCCGCTGTTTCACTTCTTGATGTGACCCCGTACATTGGTGATGAATTTGACATTCGATCTCCCATTCCCAAAACATCGAGAATGCTGATCGATCGAGAATCGGTCGGGGGCTGGGCTATGCCTGAAGAAGGTGTCCTCAGATTTCCCGTTAAGATAGAAAAAGGCGCGATATTTTCTTTAAGGCTCGGAATCACAGGATATTTCAATGCAATCCACGGGGATTTGGATTTCAAAGTCGATTACCGTGTGTTTGTCCGGCAGTCTGGAGAGGTGAACTCATACATCTCCCATAACCTGTTTGAAACCAGTCTCGAAAACGAACCATTATTAAAGGACCACTGGACAATCGCGGAAACTTCGCTGGGCCAGTGGAGCGGTACAGATGGCGAAATTGTTCTGGTTCTGGAGGGTGATCTTTCCAATCATCCCGACCTTGATATTCTCTGGGGTTCGCCGGCTGTTTACTACCCTCACCTAACTACAAATAAAAATATCTTATTGATAGGTGTCGATACGCTCCGCGCGGACATGTTATCGGTTTACGGTGGACCCGGAGACCTCACCCCCGCCCTTGAGGAATTCGCGGAAACATCGACGACATTTTTGCAGAATCGCTCTCAAAGCCCGTGGACGCTGCCGTCGTTCGCAAGCATGGTTACGGGTGGGTTGCCATCGAGGATCGGCGCGACAATGCTTTCGTGGCAGCTTCCAGACAGGGCGACATCTGTCGCGGAGATTCTCAGGGAGAATGGATACTCAACCGGGATGGTGTGCTCGAACGCGTACCTTGGGCACCAGAGCTCGGGATTCCAGCAGGGGATGGAAAGTTTCTGGTATGAATACAATGCTCCCGCCGGGGAATCTATCCAGCAGGCGCAGGATTTTATTAACCGATCGGATGGTCGGGACTGGTTCTGTTTCCTGCATTTCGAGGATCCTCATACTCCATATACACCGCGGCCTGAATTCCGTGACCGGTGGTGCGACCCGTATTATGAAGGTGAATTTATCGAAGAATTCACAAATGACGCCGATTGGAAATTCTCCCCGGTTAAACCACCGGACGATGACATAGACCAGGTCCGTAATCTCCACATGGCCGAAATCGCGTATCTCGACTCACAGCTAGGCAAGTTATTCAGTTACCTTGAAGAAAATGGAACGATGGACGATACGCTGATCATTTTTTCATCCGATCATGGCGAGGAATTTTATGAGCATGATGGTTTTGAGCACGGGCACACGCAATACGACGAACAGGTCAGGACCCCATTGATTATCATGGGGGATGGATTTCCGGAAGGTGAGGAAATTGAGGATTCAGTCGGCAATACTGACATCGTGCCGACAATCCTTGAATGGATCGGGCTGCCAATTCCAGAAATCCTTGAGGGTGTTCCCCTGCAGGAAGTCATCTCTGGTGAGATTGAAAATGACAGGATGATTTTCGGGGAAGACTGCTTACGCGGGACACAGCGCAAGTATGGGCTGGAATGGCCGTACAAGTGCATTTTCGATTTCGAAACGCACACTTTCAGGCTATATGATCTTGAGAGAGACCCCGGCGAACTGGAAGACAGAACCGATTTATGGCCTGAGGTTGCGGGAAGGCTTGCGAATGAAATTGTGCTGAAAATGCTTCCGGTGAAAAGCACATACAATGTCTGGTTCATGGGGAGTGCATTAGATGAATCGGGGGGTTTTGTGGAAGAGCCCCATGTCTTTTCGGGAACACTCAGAGTGCCCGGTGGAATCGATAATGTGCAGGTGTTTGCGTTATCCGGAGATGATGCATGGAGTGTCGATGCTGATACGGTTTCATTTTCGATTACGAACGCCGATCCGAACGCGAGAGTGGATAAGCATTTTATTATTGTCCCGACTGAAATAAGTGCTTCGCTTGAAATTGATTTTCTTGTCGATGGTGAAGTGCGTCC
>DAOVJF010000378.1 GCA_030673355.1 Planctomycetota bacterium
ATCGATTTATGCGGGAATGGATTCCGGTGGAGCGGCATTGCTGTGTCTCGAGGAACTCCAAAAAAGGCATCATGAACTGATCGTCCCGTTTTTAAAATCCCCAAACCCCGATATCCACGATTATTACCCTCGAAATGAAATCTCGCTTCTTGAATTGAAAGCGATAATTGCAGAGAGAATACTTGGTGACTGTATCCTGTGTGAAAACCGGTGCCGGGTGGATCGCATATCCGATCAGAGGGGGAATTGTAAAGTTGGGGTGGAGAGTTTCTACGCGAGTGAATTCCTGCATGTCGGGGAAGAACCGGAGTTGGTACCATCGCATACGGTTTTTTTCACCGGATGCACTTTCAAGTGTTTATACTGCCAGAACTGGGATATCGCGAGCACCGGAAACGATAGCCTGGCAGCGAACGATATGGGGAATAAAGCGGATGAGAACCTGTTAAAAATAATACTTAAGCGGGGTAGATCGGCGAGGAATCTGAACCTTGTTGGCGGAAATCCCGATCAGCATATGGCCACGATCCTCCGTATGATCGTTGATCTGGAAAGGCATGGTTACAGTCGTCCGATTGTCTGGAACTCCAACAATTATATGACAGTCGATTCGCTCGAACTGCTTACAGGTGTGGCGGACGTGCATCTCGCCGATTTCAAATACGGCAATAGCGAATGCGCGGAGGAGTTGTCCGGGATAAAAGGTTACTGGGATGTAATCACCCGGAACCTTTTAATCGAGCGCGAGGTTTCGGAGATTCTAATTCGTCACCTGGTGCTGCCGGGCCATGTCGAGTGTTGTACCGCAAAACTTATCGAGTGGACCAAGGACAACCTCCCGAACGCGAGATTTAATCTGATGTTCCAGTACCATCCCGAACATCTTGCGCACGAGCATCCGGTAGTGAACAGGTATTTGACGGATGATGAAAGAATCCGGGCGATGATATTGAAGACAGAAGCCGGACTGGCATGAAATAAGTCTCTACAGGATGCGGTCGAATTTTAATATTTTTTAACAATCCTCCATTTTTTATGTCAGGTTTTGCCGATCCCATGCGTTAGGGTATTGAAAGATGCAACTTCCGAACGGCATGCTATAATGCCGGAGAAAAATAATACAGACTGAATATCAAGGAGCAGCAACATGGGAGTTAATAAAGTTATCCTGATTGGTAATTTGGGAGCGAAACCTGAAATACGATATACAGCGAGCGGTATTCCGGTTGCGAATTTTTCACTCGCGACAACCGAACGATGGGGTACCGATGAATCCGGCCAGAAAAAGGAACATACTGAATGGCATCGACTTACCGCATGGCGAAAACTCGCGGAAATTTGCGGTCAGTATCTCGACAAGGGCAGCAAGATCTATGTTGAAGGCAGGCTGCGAAGGAGTGAATACACCGACAAGGACGGTATTAAACGTTATTCCACTGAAATTGTGATGGACCAGATGGAAATGTTGACTCCAAAGGGAATGCGTGAAAGTGTCCCCGCTGATCCGGGTGGTGGGTACGCGCAGTTTCCCGGGTCGCAAGATGGTGCTGAATCGAAACAGAAAGTAGCCCAGGCAGCCGGGGCGGGAGGATCGGCACCAGCACCTCCGAACAACGTCGATCTCGATGCGGATATAGACCTTGAAGAGGATGAGGATTATCTGACGGATTGAAAATGATCTGAACTTTGAGACTAATCCAGTTAAACAACAGTCGAATCAAGATTGGTGACATCCTTTAGAAACACTCTCAGGGTTATGTAAGGGGATTAGATTATTCGTATAGCCAGGTTTGGGGATTAATTACCAGCAGCCGTCCGGGAGGTACTTCGTCAGGGATACGTCAAGGTCTCCATTCGAGGTATGTTCATCCGGATCCTCGTTGCAGGGCGGGTCGGTTGGCGCGAAATCGACTATGAAATCGAAATCTCCTATAACGTACACATTCCCAGAGCCGTCAGCGGCAACTCCAAAGCCCTCATCCAAGAATGATCCACCCCAGGTCCGTGCCCAATCGAAGTTTCCCAATGAATCGAACTTACTAAGGAAGACGTCTATATAACCATTCGAGGTGTGCGGATCGCCGCCTTCGGGGTTGAAATCGACCGTGTAAAAAAAATCCCCCGTAACGAAGACATTCCCGAAGCCGTCAGCGGCAATGCCATAGCCTCGATCCCATTCAGATCCACCCCAAGTGCGTGCCCATTCGAAGTTACCTAATGTATCGAATTTGCTCAGGAAGACATCCCACTCGCCATTCGATGTGTGCGGATCCCCGCCGTCGGGGTTGAAATCGACTGTGCTCCTGAAATAGCCTGTAACGTAGACTTTCTCGGAGCCATCTATGGCAATTCCACGGCCTCGATCATCACTTGATCCACCCCAGATTCGTGCCCATACGAAGATGCCCGATGAATCGAACTTGCTCAGAAAGGCATCCCTAGAACCATTCGATGTGTGCGGATCGCCTCCACCTGGGTCGAAATCGACAGTGTCCATGAAATAGCCCGTAACGTAGACATTCCCGGAGCCGTCTGCGGCAACTCCATTACCATAATCTTCGTCCGATCCACCCCAGGTCCGCGCCCCCTTGAAGTTACCCGACGAATCGAACTTGCTCAGGAATACATCGAAATGCCCGTTCGAGATGTGCGGATCGCCGCCGTTGGGGTTGAAATCGACTGTTTTCCAGAAAATACCCGTAACATAGATATTCCCAGAGCCGTCAGCGGCAACCCCAAAGCCATGATCAGTACCTGATCCACCCCAGGTCCGTGCCCACTCGAAGTTGCCTGATGAATCGAACTTGCTCAGGAAGACATCCCTGTAAGCATTCGTGGTGTGAGGATCCCCGCCGTCGGGGTCGAAATCGACGATGCTACTGAAATCGCCTGTAACATAGACATTCCCTGAGCCGTCAGTGGCAACTCCAAAGCCTTGATCCCATCCTGATCCACCCCAGCTGCGCGCCCACTCGAAGTTACCCGATGAATCGAACTTGCTCAGAAAGGCATCCCTAGAACCATTCGATGTGTGCGGATCCCCGCCCTCGGGGTTGAAATCAGCTGTGCCCATGAAAGAGCCCGTTATGTAGGCATTCCCGGAGTCGTCAGTGGCAACTCCCCAACCGACCTCATAGCCTGATCCACCCCAGGTCCGTGCCCAGCCGGTGATTGGTGCCGCAACGACAGTTACTTCCCCGATCTGAAAGGCGTCAACCTGGCCATGAATGTCATCCTGAAATTTATCGGTCGCCCTGATAAGGAGCGGATAGTTTCCTAGATCCGCACCAAGCTCATTCATAAACTCGACAGAATATGTGCAACTCTCAACACCAGTCGATTCAATAAAATCAAACGGAATCATGCCAGTGAAAATTTCAGGCGCTTCGGCAGTTACCGATGAGATAGTTTCAATCCCCTGGTGATCGAAAATCTCAACGACGACCTCGGACATCTCACCAGCGGAAACCTGAATGTAATCAGGAAGGTCGATTCTGTAAGCCTCAACACAATTGGCCTCGGGCGGGAAATCGACAAGCGGATCGACAACATTTTCTACCGGCATCCAGCTTAAATCGACAGCATAGCCAAGCTC
>DAOVJF010000589.1 GCA_030673355.1 Planctomycetota bacterium
GACCTCTATCGCCGCGCTGAACGGAATAGTAGTCGGCGGCGGAAACGAATGGAACCTCAGTTGCGATGTCGCGATCATGACCGACACTGACTGGATTGAGAAGAAGGACGGCAGGAAAGTTCCCACTCGCTACATCAAGCAGGTTGGCGCGACAGTGGGCAGCATCGCGGCTGGCGGCGCGACTCAATATCTGCCGTTGGTAGTTGGTTTGCGCCGCGCCAAGGAAATTCTCCTTTTTAACCGTCTGATTCTTCCCCAGCAGTGCAAGGAATGGGGGCTTGTGAATGAAGTTGTTCCATACGATGACTTAGACGCGACGGTGGATAAGTGGGCGCATGACGCTCTTAACCAGTTCCCGGGCGAGATACGGTCAACGCGTGAGCAGTTGAATTTCTTTGGGAATATGGTATGGGGCACGAGCATGGGTTTCGCCAAGGACGCGCTGACACGTAATATGGGCGGAATTGAATCGTACTTCGGTATGGTCGGCTTTACGAATAAGCGTCCGGTCGATTATGACTCGATTCGGAAAGCGATGGCTGAAGGCGCGGATAGTGAACTTCTGTTCGGACCGTACGTGCATAAATGTCCCGAATGCGGCCTTGAGGGATTGCCATTGGAATTTGATTTTTGCGGGAAGTGTGGTGCGGAATTGAAAGTTGAGTAGCAGGTAGCCCGGGAACCTGTTTCATGAAAATAATGTAAACCTGGAAAATGTTGGTGAGACAGGTTCCCGGGTTACAGAGATAAATAAATATTCAGGTCAGGAGCAAAGAGAATGATCCCCGATAAAATGAAAGCAGCGGTTCTTCATGGACCGAACGAACTCAAAATAGAAGAGGTCGATGTCCCTGAACCCGGACCCGGCGAGGTGCTTGTCAAAATCGCGGCGAACGGGCTCTGCCATACCGACGTCACATATTACGCGGCCAAAATCCCCGAGAAGATGCGGGTTTATCCGTTGATCCTCGGACATGAGGCCGCGGGTAAAATCGTGAAACTCGGAGAGGGAGTCGATAAATTATCGGAAGGCGACAATGTGTTGTTACCTCCGGTGTACGGTTGCGGTGAATGCGCGATGTGCGAGGGCGGGCTTGATAATTTGTGCAGAAAATCAAGCATGCTCGGCGGTACCCGTGACGGGGCGTATGCCGAATATGTATCGATCCCCGCGAAATTCGCATTCAAAATGGACCCATCGGTCGATATGCAGAAAGCGTGTGTGGCGGCGGACGCGGTTTCGACCACCTACTATGCATGGAAAGACCGTCTCGGAATTATGCCCGGCGATTCGGTAGCTGTGTTCGGATGCGGGGGGCTTGGTCTTGCCGCGTTGAATGTAGCGCGTGAACTTGGAGCACAGAGGCTTTACGGGATTGATGTACGGGATGAGAGTCTTGAACAAGCTGCGAAACTCGGAGCGGTTACGATCAACAGCACCGGAAAAGAAAAATTATTCAAGGAACTGAAGAAAGAATCCGGCGATGGAATCCGTCTCGCGATGGACTGTGTCGGGTATGGATCGACGATCGCGGAAGCATTCAACACGGTCTGCACGGGCGGAGAGGTCGCGGTGATCGGATTCACGATGGACAAGGTGGAACTCCGTGCCGGGAATTTCATGGGATTACAAAAACGTGTCGGCGGATCGTGGGGATGCC
>DAOVJF010000184.1 GCA_030673355.1 Planctomycetota bacterium
ACCACTCTATTAAGAGATCTCTGACAATCAGCTAAATCTAAAATCATGGGTATTTTGCCCATGATTTTGCCTCGCTATTTGGGGACACCTATTTTTGCCTCTTGTACTTCCCGCAATACTCCACTCACCCCTTAAGGCAAAATCAGGTGTCCCCATGATCGCTGAAATCCCCTGAAATAACCATAATTAATTATCTTTTTTATTTTATAATTAACATAACGATTACTAAACCATATAAATAACCATTTACCCCCTGAACGCGATTATATTGCAGGGAGAAAACAAATGTTTCATCATATCAGCACAAACCTGGTTGTACGGACCGAGGCTGCTTCAGACGATAATCAATCCATGTGCCTCAGGTTGTCGGGAGAATTGACCTCAGATGGCGTCCATGTCCTTAAACAGGCTATCGAACCCCTGTTCGTTTCGCCACTGCCGCCCCGCCTTGAACTGATTATGGAAGATATTCAGTACATGGATTCCAGCGGAATCGGGATTATTATCGCGATTATCCAGAGAATGCAGGATTCTGGCGGCAAACTTGAGATTCATGGCCTTAACGATGCCGGACGGGGCCTGTTCAAGATTTTAAAAATCGCAAGCCTTAATGATATCGTTACGATTAAGAGCCAGTCAAAGATTTAATATCTTCAGGACGCCAGCTATGAAACGAACCGATAAATTAATCATTAGCCAGACAAAGGATGACGGGGATACTGTTATCCTCTCATTAAAGGGAGACCTTGATATCCAGACCGCGCCCAAGCTTAGAAATTTTATTAAGAAATTCCTTGAGGATGGAAATTTTAACCTCAAACTCGACCTGAGCAAACTCTCCTACCTGGACAGTTCCGGCTATGGGGCGCTTCTGGATGCATCGCGTCTGACTGGCATTACACGGAGCAAGATCGATTTTACCAATATGCCCGCCTGCATTACTGAATTCTTCGATATAAGTGCTCTTGAAATTTAACAGCCAGTTCATCAAGGATTGAATCAGATCCAGCGTCAGTGCTGGATCTTTTTTTGCCGCCATCGCTAAATTTGCCCGAAGGCACGACTTTCACCGGCTATACGGTTATAATTGCCCCGACATGGTTAGAAAAAAATCCATACATTTTATTTTACATTTAACATTTGCGGTCTCCTTCTTCTGCATCCACGCATTTTTATCTCCCCTGTACGCCCAGGACGAAGTCCCGGTTGAAACCGTGGAATCTCCCGGCCCTACGGATGCAGAAAATGGTTTATCCGAAGAATCTACCCCCCCGGAAATATCGGAAGGCATCTCGCATGGCGCTTACTGGTGGGCTGAGATCGACCCCGTCGCTATCCAGGCTTTCCATGACTTCGGTGTCGACACAATCTCGATCCGTCTTGGGAAGCTTGGGATTAATCCCGGAAGGCAGCAGGGTGTATTCTGGGTCGATGGCGGAAATTACGATGAGCTCGCCACGCTTCCGATGTCGTTAAGTTACAGGCTGGTAATAGAAACAGGTGACGAGTTCTGGCCTTATTACACAAACCAGAAGCTTGCAAACTGGATTGAAAGTGAACTGATACCCAACTTCAGCCACCTGTCTGTTGAAATCCAAAGCCTGGAGGTCAAGATTAATACGCATCCGGATAACGACGTTCTGGATTTCATTGAAGGGGCGAAGGATGTCAGTCCTGATTTTGAAATCGATCTTGGATTTAATGCGATAGAGATTGGCACCGTTCCCGGAAGCTGGTTCCGGGAGGCCGGATCATTTGTCGATGGGCTGGTGGTCTATTTCATCAACGATACATTCGAGGGAATCATGCCGAAAATTATCGACCGGAGCTGGGTTGATTACACGATCGGCGAGCTCAATACACTTGGTGTCCCGTTCACAACAGTATTTCCAATATATAATAAATCAATTTTATTCCAGGCCGCGAATCCCGGCGACGGGCTGGAAATCCCACCCATCGACCTTGATTTGCTGGCCGATTTCGGTGTGGCAAGGCAGTTGGGAGCCGCCGGAATCGAAATCACTCTGACCCGGGATTACAACGCGGGTGAGATCAGTTTCCTGGAGGGCGATAAAATCCGCATCCTCGAAAGCCTGAAGGAAATCGACCTGAAGGAAGTTATCCAGGACCTTCCGTCCGCGGCGCCAAACCTGAACGAAATCGCGCTTTTCAGGTTTCCGTTAATTCCCGGATTCGACCCGACCGCTAACAGGGCTTTAACCGAGGCCGGATGGCTCGCCGGGTCCAGAGAATCGTCTTTCGATCCCGTAGAAGCTGAAAAGGAACAGCTTGATGAGAAGCACAATCAGGGTTCGCAGGTGATTATGATGATCACCCTCGGGCTTATGATGTTTTTACTTATGAGGATGATGAGCAGAGGAAAGGCTAAGGAAGGCGGAGAAGGCGGCGGGAAATAAATTAAGCGATTGTATCAGATCATTTTTTCAGGGAACTGCCACATGGAACTGATCCAGATCGGGATTATCCACACTCCTTTCAAAGAGGGAAAAGGCACACCTATCCAACCAAAATTTTCCGGTGATTCGCTAGGTGTGGTCGAGGTTTATCCCGAATTCGAGGATGGGCTCGATGATATCGAAGGCTACGAGAGAATCTGGCTGATATTCGGCGCGCACAAGGCCAGGAAATCATTACTGAAAGTGATCCCCTATCGCGATACTGTCGAGCGCGGTGTTTACTCAACACGGTCGCCTGCCCGACCGAATTCAATTTGCATATCCCCGGTAAGGCTCGTTGAACGTGATGGACGCATGTTGAAAATTGCCGGGCTGGACATGCTCGATGGCTCGCCCTTGTACGATATCAAGCCTTATATACCGAAAATGGATTCATTCCCGGACGTTAAAGCCGGATGGTACGATGAGGTTCGCGGGGATAGGGAGAATGTAAAAGAAGCGGATGACAGGTTCTATAAGGGGGATTGAAAATATTTCACTTTATAATATATTGAGTTTTGGTATACTTATTCCGCGCATGACAGTCAATTGGAGGTTAAGTTATGGCTAACTTCATCAAGTTCAATCTTATCGTAACTTGTGTGGTATTGGTGCTCACGGGATGTTCCGGAACCAGTGGACCGTCCACACCCGCCACAGAATCCGATCCATCCGAGTTTACAAATCCGATTTCGGATCGAAACGCGACTGAGTCGGCAGATAACCATGTCTGCCTTCTCTACAACCTGATCTATATTGATGCGACCGACCCGGACTCGATCGAGTACGAAATCGTACCGTTACGTTTAGGCTCGATACATCTGAATATATTGAAATTCCTCGAAGTCGGACCATGCACGAATTGCTTCAAAATCGTTGGATTCAATTTCCCGGAGCCCGGCATTCTGGACGTCGATATCGAGATCACTCACCCATTCAGTGAACTCAAAGTTACGATTTTCGATGTCCGTGGAATCATGATGTTTGATGCGAGCCATATTTTTCCCGCATCTGGTCTGACAATGTCCGATTCATCCATTGGTGACGGCGAACTCCTCAACGCTCAGGGCTTCACGCGGCTATATAACGGCTCGACTCTCGGCATGGCGGGTGATTTCTTCTCTTACTATGAGGGCAAATTTGCGACACCAACCGTCCCGGACGCCGATCTGAACGGCTTTATTCGTCACATTACAGATCATCCTGTAAATATCAGGAACGCTCTGTATCCGGCCGATTCTGTTACCCAAACTTACAGCCTTGCGTTACCTTCCGGGGAATTCGTACTCGGCTACGCAGTCGATGCATCCTGGGACTTACCAGATGCAGACCCGGTTATCGACCCCATGACCGATTTCCCGATAACTGCGAATTGTATCGAGCCATGGAAGATTGAGGTTACAGAAGTACCGATTGGGCTGGGCCTTACGGACAAGGGAGGCCAGACGAAACTATTGATCGATGTTTACGACTGGCAGGGAAGTACAACTTACACCGAGCCGGTTGTTGAGAGTTCAGAACTGTTTGATGGAACAAAAGATGTTGTTTGGGTGGATGACTTTGATCACTACTCAAGATTCGAGGTAACCGTTGAAAATGTAAAACTTGCACAATGTGGTTTGTATCCATGTTTGATCTCGATCGAGGCTATTGAAAATGACCCCGTCGGAAAACCCTGGCTGGATTTAACGACCTATTATGTGCATAAGCTTAATATTATAGAAGATACTACGGTTGACCCGGTCGCGGTCGCTGAAGCTGATCCAAACCCACAGGCGGTTCATCTGCCGGTCAGCTTTTCCGGCTCCGATTCATACGACCCGGACGGTGGCTCCATTCAACTATACGAATGGGACTGGGACAATGACGGAACATTCGATGAGACCGGCGAGAATATGGATCATACCTGGTATTCACCCGGGACATACTACATCCAGCTTCGTGTGACCGATGATGAGAGCCAGGTTGACACACTGGATGAGCCAATTTCTTTGTTAATTACATCATCGGGAAACCTCATATGGGCAAAACGCGCAGGTGGAACCGGTTCGAACCAGGGTCGTGGAATTACCATTCTTTCGGATAACTCAACTATCGTGACCGGTAATTTTACGGGTACAACCATATTCGGGGAGGGTGAGTCGGCCGAAACTGCCCTGGTTTCGGATGGGTTTGCGGATATCTTCATAGCCCGTTACAATCCTGATGGAACAATTGCATGGGCAAAACGCGCAGGTGGGACTGAAAGGTGTGCGGGTCTGGGAATAACTACCCTCTCAGATAACTCAACGATTGTGACTGGGTGTTTTGAAGGGACAGCCACATTCGGTAAGGGTGAATCGGCTGAAACTGCCCTGGTCTCGGGGGGGGATAAAGATATCTTCATTGCCCATTACAATCCTGATGGAACAATTGCATGGGCAAAACGCGCAGGGGGGATTCAAGATGATGTGGGTTATGGAATAACAGCGCTTTCGGATAACTCAATTCTTGTAACTGGGAGTTTTATGGGGTCAGCCACATTCGGTAAGGGTGAAAGCAGCGAGACTGCTCTGGACTCGCAAGGGCAAGAAGATATCTTCATAGTCCATTACACTTCTGTTGGAACAGTTGCATGGGCAAAACGCGCAGGTGGGACTAATAGTTGTGTGGGTTGGGGAATTACCGCACTTTCGGATAACTCATTTCTTGTGACCGGGTATTTTTATGGAACAGCCACATTCGGTAAGGGTGAAATCAACGAGACTGTCCTGGTGTCGGATGGGGAGAGCGATATCTTCATTGCCCGTTACAATCCTGATGGAACAATTGCATGGGCAAAACGCGCAGGTGGAACGAATTATGACTTTGGTTACGGAATAACCACGCTTTCGGATAACTCATTTGTTGTAACTGGGGTTTTTAGGGGATCAGCCACATTCGGTCAGGGTGAATCGGCCGAGACTACCCTGGTCTCGGATGGGAGTAGTGATATCTTCGTGGTCCGGTTCAATCCTGATGGAACAGTTACATGGGGAAAACGCGCAGGAAGCAGTAGTTTTGACCGTGGTTATGGAATAACATCGCTTACGGATGACTCAACTGTTGTAACTGGGTACTTTACTGAAACTGCCACATTCGGGGAGGGTGAAATCAACGAGTCAGTCCTGGTCTCAGATGGGAATGATGATATCTTCGTAGCCCGTTACAATACTGATGGAACAATTGCATGGGCAAAACGCGCAGGTGGAACTTCCGGGGATGCTGGTTGGAGAATAACCACCCTCTCAGATAACTCAACGGTTGTGTTTGGAGATTTGGGGGATACAGCCACATTCGGGGAAGGCGAACCGAATGAGACTGTCCTGGTGGTCTCGGATGGTATCTTCATTGCGCGATACATGCCGTAGCGGGTGAATCGATATCTTCAATCTGATTTTGCCCCCTGGGTGAATCGATATGTTCAATCTGATTTTGCAATCCGGGTGCCGCCAACATGCGATGTTCGACGCTAGTCGGACGAGCTTGTTGGTGCCTCT
>DAOVJF010000277.1 GCA_030673355.1 Planctomycetota bacterium
CACATGATCTCCCAGGATTTCACGTAAAGCGGCATGGAGTAGATGCGTTCCGGTATGCGCCCTCTGGATTCCAAGCCGGCGATCGATATCCAGAATCGCTTCGATTGGATCTCCAGGTATCAGATTTGATGGGTCGCCCTTAGTCATTTCGGGATCGATTTTATGGACGATAACATTGCCAACAATCTGGGTACCGATAACTTTGAATTCCCCATCCTTAAACCTGAGTGAGCCCGTATCGCCGGTCTGGCCGCCCATTTCGGCATAAAACGGAGATTTTTCGATTACGACGAAATTATGCGAGGGATCGAATTGAATGAGAGATGACGTTTCGCGATGGATGTCATAGCCAATAAATTCGGTTTCGTCCGTAGTTTTCACAGCCTGGTGAACGGCATTATCGGCGTCAAGCATCTCACCTGTGGCCTCACGGGATTTCCGGCGTGCGGTTTCCAGTGCGTCGGTGTAGCTGACCACATCGACCTCCATTCCCCTTGCCTGTGCCATTTCGATCGTGACATCAAGCGGGACGCCGTAAGTGTCGAACATTTCGAATGCTATTTCACCCGGCAGGATTTTCTCATCCCCGACACTCTCTATCGCATTTTCCAATCGCTGGACACCGGCATCGAGAGTTTTCAGGAAATTCTGCTCCTCGTGCCGGATTAAATTTGCGATGTGGTCTTTGCGCTCAAGTAAAAGTGGATATGTAGCTCCAAGCTGATCGAGTACAATCGGGAACGCTTTAATAAGTCCGCCTTCATTTTGGCCAAGGCGGCGCAAATGGACAAGAGCCCGGCGAAGGAGTCTCCGGAGTATATAACCCCTGCCCTCGTTTCCAGGGTACACTCCGTCCGCGAGAAGCATCGAGACCGCCCGGATGTGGTCAGACACCACATACAGCGAGTTAACACCAGCCGATATATATCTTTCGGATTCGAGAATTTCCTTTTGTGTCTCTGATTTATAAAAGTCCGTAATTGGCTTGAATATATCCGCTTCAAACACGGAATATTTTCCCTGCAAAGCCATCGCGGTTCGTTCAAGCCCCATGCCCGTGTCGACATTTTTTTTCGGCAGCGGCACGAGAGTTCCGTCGGCCTGTCGGTCAAACTGCGTAAAAACCAGGTTCCAGATTTCCACCCACCGGTCTCCACTGGTGGCGGGAGTCTGGTCGGGACCAAGTTCCTCGCCAATATCATAGAAAATTTCACTGTCAGGCCCGCACGGACCGGTGTCGGCCATGAACCAGAAATTATCCTCGTCGCCAAGCCGGTAGATCCAGTCGGGACGGACACCGACATTCTTTTCCCAGATTGAGTAAGCCTCATCGTCTTGTTCGTGAACGCTGATCCTGAGCTTCTCGACCGGGATTTTCAGCCAGTCCGTGATAAATTCCCAGCTCCATATGATTATCTCCTCTTTAAAATAATCGCCAAAGGAGAAATTACCGAGCATTTCAAACATGGTTAAATGACGAGGTGTTCTTCCGACCTCATCAATGTCATTTGTGCGAAGACATCGCTGGCATGAAGCGATACGGGTGGACGGGGGCGCCTGCAATCCGGTGAAGTAAGGCTTGAGCGGCGCCATTCCGGAGTTGATTAACAGAAGCGATTTATCATCCGCTGAGGGGACAAGGCTTGCGGATGGTTCTATGTGGTGATCCTTTGACTTGAAAAAGTCGAGGAAAAGGGATCTGAGCCTGGATGTTTCCACGTTTAATTCCTTTGATGCGGGCAAGCTGCCCGCGGTACTGCAGGCAAGCTGCCTGCGTTACAATTTAAGGACAAGCTGCCCGCGGTACTGCAGGCAAGCTGCCTGCGTTACAATTTAAGGGCAAGCTGTCCACGGTACAATAATTCTAAAACATACCCGAATGGTGACGGTGATACAAGGGTAATTTTAACGACCGTAGAATTATAAACGCGTGGCGGCGACACGCTGAGTGCGACATGTAATGCCAATTTTAGAAATTAATTCTTTTTTTCGAGATCATGGGGACACCTGATTTTGCCTTAAGGGGTGAGTGAAGTATTGCGGGAAGTGCAGGAGGCAAAACTAGGTGTCCCCGATTCGTGAGGCTGGCGGGTCGAACGTGCTTGTCGACGTATTTTAATTCTAAATATGTCTAATTATGGGAAAAAACAATAAAAATCACCCCCGGTTGTGGATACCGGGGGCTTTGCATTAAGTATATACAGGATGGACTTTTCAAATTCAGTTTCAGGTTCTTCCGACCGATGGACATATCCAGTCAGTCTAAGGCTTTAAACGGATTGGAGATAGGGACCGGGACACCATCAAAAGTGTGCGATTTGAGGTGTCCCGGAATCTACGTCCTTCCTTACCAATTAAAGTAGGTCGGTAGCTTTAACAGGAAAGCGTCGTGTTCTCCTTCAGAGACATGGATTTCAGTACCGTCAACGCCGAAATCGGATGATTCGACAAAATCGCCGGCTATGAAAGCATGTCCGAATCCATCAACTGTAATATCAAGCGCGTTGTCCCAGGTCGTATCGTAGTGATTGCCCCAGGTGTGAACGCGCTGGTATGTACCATCTGTCTTGTATTGCGCGACATACGCGCCGCCTTCCGTAATTACATCCTGACCGTTTGTCGGATCGAAATCCACCGGTCCTTCAAATGAGCCGCCTACGTATACATTTCCGAACTGATCGCACTTGACCGCATAACCGGGATCATAGTGCGGGGTTGGGGGTGCTTTCCACTCGGTCCAGCCGGCAGCCCAGTTAAATAAACCGTTCTCGTCGTACTTGGCAAGGTAACTTCCCATGTTGCCGATAAAGACCGCTTCACCAGGGCCCGGATCGAAATCGGTTTCACCCTCATAGAATCCAGTGACGAAAATGTTCCCGTACTGGTCGATATCCATTCCATACGCCTCGGTCGCTTCCCATGATACGCACCACTCGAAGCTTCCGGTGGGATCGAACTTAGTCAGGAAGGAATCGGTATCGTCCTGCGCTTCATGGGTATCCTCACCCTCGCCGGGATCGAAGTCAACAAGGCCCTGGAAATGACCGGTAGCGATAATATTACCGTTCGGATCGAGGTCTATACCGAAAACCTGGTCGCATCCGGACGCACCCCAGGTCTTTTCCCAGAGCAGCTCTCCGTCGAAACTGATGTTTGAGAGAAACGCATCTGCATTATCCTGTTCACCACCGGGCATGAAATACCCACCGACATACACACCGTTGAAGTCTTCGTATATGACACCCTGGCCATTCTGACCGGAATTGTATTCCCAGAGCATGTTTCCATACTCGTTGAATTTTATCAGGGTCGGTGCTCCAGCCACGTAGATATTATTCGGTGCGGTGATGACAATATCGTTGCCGGAATTTTCACCGAGGATGTCCCAGGTACTTACCCACTCGAATTTAAATTCCGGATCGAATTTCATTAAAAATCCGCTCGAACCGCTGCCTGAAGTATACTCCAGGACCTCATAACCGGGATTGAAATCAACGGTGTTCTGGAAGGTGCCTGTGACGTAGAGATTGCCATAACTGTCAATTTCTACTCCGTACGCATGGTCATCTCCCGTTCCGCCCCAGGTCTGTGTATAACCGGGTTCCACGGTGATAATGATTGGCTCTTCCAGGTAGCTTTGCAAACCGTCACTGTCGGTAACCCTCATCATGACTTCAAATATTCCGGGATATGGATAAATATGGATGGCGTTGTAATCGATATCGTCAAATTCACCATCGTTGTCCCAGTCCCACTCATAGCTGGTTATTTCACCGCAGAGACCGGGATCGTTGGATCCGGTGGCCTGGAATTCAAGGACTTCACCGACACGTACAAACATGTCATCTACCTCTGCCATTGCCACCGGCGGATCGTTTAAAACGATCACCGCGAGCGGGCTTGCCAGTTCGGAAGAGTAACCCTTGTCATCCGTGACGCGGAACTGGATTAGGTAAACACCAGGTGTGTCCCATGTGTGCTCGGTAAATAATCCGGATTCATCGTAAATTCCGTTGTTATCCCAGTCCCACTCGTAATCCACGATTGAATTCCCCGATTGCGCATGGGAACCGTTGTTCTGGAACTGTACGGTTTCACATTTACGGGTTGGGGATGGATAAATAACCGCCATGGCGACAGGATCGAGGTAACCGCCGGTGACCGTGATTATGAACGGCTCATCAAGCATGTCCGAGTTTCCTTCCGAATCAGTCACCCTGAGCATGACACCATAATTCCCTTCCTCCACAAACTGCACCAGGGGATATATCTCGAAATTCTCGGGTGTGAAACCATCCACCGGGTCGTAGGAAAAATCCCACTCCCACTGGACGATATCCGATGCGCCGTTCGGGTCCGCCGATACCGAGTTGAATTGAACGTAGCCGTCTGGGGGAACCTCGGATGGGTCCGCCTGTGCGGATGCGACAGGAGATCCCTGTTCAATGGAGGGCGGGTCTGGATCGGGGTCATCAACCGGATCGGGATCGGGATCATCCACCGGGTCGGGGTCGGGATCGGGATCGGGAGTGGGGTTCTCTCCTGGATCCGGGTCGGGGTCATTATCACCAGGGGGTGGATCGTTCCCGGGAGTATTCTTAATCGTTACAACGAGCTTGGAAACTATTGGGCTCCCGCCAGACGGCGTTACCGTTGCGTTGATCTCGATATTTGTATCTGCTGTGACAGAATCAA
>DAOVJF010000540.1 GCA_030673355.1 Planctomycetota bacterium
TCTAAAATGAAATCCTGTGCTGGTTTCTTACTCGCAGTCGGCCTCCTGTGCATTATCGGTTCTGTTTCTTCGCTTCCGGTTAAATCGCAGGAAAATATCCTGGAATCCCCACGGCATTATTCAATCATTGGAGATGAAGTTACATTCGATGTGGATGATCAGCATAATGCTACTTTCCATGCTTACGGTAACGTGCTCTTGACATTTGAACTGGGTGGCGATCTGTGGGTGCTGGAAGCCGAAGTGGTAGAATTCAGCGGTGAACTGAATGAGGATGATTACCTGATTCCCCGTTATGCGCACGCACGGGGAGATATAAACCTGACAGGCCCTGCTTTAATCCTGACCGCGCCGGGAAGTATCGACATTGATATAACAGCACTTTCAGTTTCCGGCGATCCCACCGATTTTAAAATAACAGCACTGTCAGTTACCACCGATTCAACTGATATACATGTAATATTTGCGGATGGAGAGTTAATTACGGATTCCCTGGTGCTCAATGAAATTTTGGAAAATAATGTCTCCCAGACAATTGTAGACACAGATATCCAGACTGTCGCGACCCTTCGCCTGACTGAAACAACGACGGCTGAGGAGAATGGCGGATCGGTGGGAAATATATTCGCGTCGCTTGTATTTGATTTCGCCAATATTACTGTCGAAACAGTCAGGACACAGTTCGTTCTGATCGATCATCAGGCGGCGAGTCTCGACTGCCCTGACCCGACGATCGTCAGGACCGATCAGAACACTCTCAGTATGCCGAGAGCACACATCACATTCGATCCCGACACACTTGAAGGTCCGGACGGGGTGGAGCTTCGTGTCGGCGAGGATACTCATGTTAATGCCGCGTATTTATACCTTGAGTACCCTCCTGAAGGCGGGATGAATCTCGAGTCCACCGGTTGTCCGCCAGGATTTCCCCTGCCCGTCGATCCTGAATATTCATTTCCTGTAACCATCACCAACCCGGTAGGAACATTTTCCGCGGAATCAATTAACGTTACGGTTAACCTGGACGGGACCCTCAAAATCAACGCTATAGGTCGGGCATGCTTCGAACTTCCGGTCGGGCAATTAAAGGATTCGGAAACATCGGAAGAATAAATTTATGTGGAGATACTCGATAATTAAAAATAGTTGAATAAATTTTCCTCCCCGCAAATAATGACTAACCGCTCCCCGATCAGTAGAATGTACCTGAGAGCCATCTCCAAATGATCGAGCAGTTTAAAAACCTCTATAAGTATCGCGACATGATCTGGAACCTCGTCGTGCGCGACCTTAAGATCAAGTACAAAGGCTCGGCGTTAGGATTCCTTTGGAGCTTCCTTAACCCGCTCATACTCATGGGACTGTACTGGATCATCTTCACCAAGCTCGCGCCGGATATGAAGCGTGACATCCCGACACTGTCCGGCAAGGAATTAAACTACGGGATTTTCCTGATCTCGAGCATGTGGCCGTGGATGGTATTCCAGGGGGCAGTCGCGAAATCGGCCCCGACTTTCATCCTGAACGATTCACTGATCAAAAAAGTGTACTTCCCGCGCGAGGTGCTGCCGATCGCGACAGTGCTGTCGGAATTCGTCAACTTCCTGTTCGGGGTAGCGATATTTTTGATAATACTCCTGATCACCGGTTACCAGCCGAATATTTCGATCGTCTGGTTCCCGGTAATGCTCTGGATCCTGTTCGCGTTCACACTCGGATGCTCGTTGTTGATCAGCGTGATCGATGTTTTCTTCCGCGACGCTGAACAGATTCTGAACAGTTTCCTGACAATCCTGTTTTTCGGGTCGCCTATAATTTATTCCGTGACGCTTGTCAGGCAGAAACTGCTCGGAACATATGAGGGGCTGGGACAATTTGAGATCCTGAGGAACCAGATATTGTCGAAGATATATTTTTCGAACCCGCTCGCATGGATCATACCTTACACAAGATATTCAATGCTTGGAGGGTGGGATCTGATAGTCCCGTATGTGGTATTAATTATGTTCGTAGTCGCCACGGCATTCCTGGCATTTGCTTACTGGCGATTCAAAGCGATCGAGCATCGGATAGTCGAGGAAGTGTAATTAATGTAACAGAGGCACGACCGTAACAGAGGCACGACCGTAACAGA
>DAOVJF010000241.1 GCA_030673355.1 Planctomycetota bacterium
AGAAAACCTGACGAAGGCTCTCACCAAAAGCCAGATGACCCAGATCAACGTGAAAGGCGATCCCGGAAGGATCAAGGAATGCCTCAAGGATGTTGAGGGTGTTCTTGCCGTTGAACAGAAGCACGAGATGGACCTGGCGGACGGCGGTCGTGTGTACGTGGTGCATTCAAGGATCGAAGGTCATATCCGCGAGGAGATTGCCCGTTCGATTGTAAATTCAGGCTTCGGGCTCCATGAAATGTTGCCGTACCATTTGTCGCTGGAGGATATCTTCCTGATCCTTACTGCAGATGATCCTGAAGCCAGGGGGGGGTTAAATTGAGAAACGTGGCAACAGTAGCCTCACGTGAATTGAAATCATATTTTGTCAGTCCCGTGGCATATTCGGTCGGGTTTTTCTTCCTGCTTGTCCTTGGCGGATGGTTTTATTTCATTACCGTAATGGAACACAGGGAAGCCGCGCTGTATGGAACGTTTAATGTCCTTGGGTACCTGTTAATCCCGGTGGCTGCGGTGATAACCATGCACCTGTTTTCCGAGGAGCGTCGAAGCGGGACAATCGAACTACTAATGACCTACCCGATCAGTGACTGGCAGGTTGTTCTTGGGAAGTATTTTGCAAGCCTGCTTCTGTTCGTCTTCGTGCTGGCACTGACTTTGCAGTACCCGCTGTTCCTGGGTCTTTTCGCAAGTCCCGACTGGGGGGTAATTCTCACGAGCTACCTGGGAGCCTTGTTGCTGGGAGCATCATTTATTTCGATAGGTATCCTCGCAAGTTCAATGACCAAGAGCGCTGTCACTGCCGCGGTTATCAGCCTGCTCGTATTATTTACACTGAAGTTCCTGTCGGCGGGAAGCATTATAGGGGGCCCGCTTGGAAAAACATTCTATTATTTATCGTTTTCCGGACAGTTCAACAATTTCTCGAATGGCCTGATTGATACGCGTGACGTGGTGTACATGCTCTCTTTTATTATTTTTTCACTATTCACCGCGATTCGGATTATTGAAATAAACAGGTGGAAATAAAATCTCAAGCAACTATTCAATGGGGGTACCGTGACATTCGATCCAGATAAATTACGACAGAAGCTTATCGGAGACTCAACGGATGACGAGTCGGATACCGGTTCGCCTGAACCGCCGAAGGCAGAACAACCAGAGACTCCCGACTCACAGGAATCCCTTCCACGCGACGAACGTACCGATGAGCATCCTGTGACCGGGGAGCCTGAACGGGAAACCCTGTCGGTTCCTGAAAAACCGCATGCTGAAAAAACTCCCGAAATTACCGGGGAACCGGTCTCAAGCCCTGACCAGGAAGCTCACAATCATTCCAAAGAGCCAACTATAACTTCAAGCCAGACCGGATTCGGGGGGCAGGACAAGACTGAACCGGAAAGAAAATCGGTGTTCGATAGAATCGAACATGAAGCTATCCAAAAAACCGCGCCTGAACATCCGGAGCCGGGGATTAAGAAGGTTCAACCGAAATCAGCCCCCGAATCGGAGAGGAAGACTCCTGAAGCTCCTGATGAAATTCCCGAGGATAATTTCGCTCCTATCCGGGAGGCACTTACACGCGGAAGCGCAGAGATAATAACCCCTTCGCGGGAGATTCCGGAATCTGACTCTGATGAGGCCGGGGAACCGGCAGGATCGAAACCGGAAGCCGGCTTGAAGAAGAAAAAAGGCCGGATAAAGGCACGTGTGAAATCCGAAGAGGTCCAATCACCCGCGCCATTGGCAATACTGATGTTCTTCGGTGGAGTAATTGCACTGATTGGCGCGTCGGTAGCTCTTGGTTTAGGCCGTACAGATACTTCGGTATCGGCACTCGGTGGAATTGGAGTCCTGCTGATTGGGATATTTGCATTGATAAACCGGACCTGGCTCCGGTTGATTTTCACAGCAAGGAGCGTCAGGTACGGCGCGAACGTAATGATGGTAATCATCAGCCTTCTCGGCATCATGGTGTTTGTGAATATAATTTCTTACCGGTACTACTATCGCCTGGACCTTTCGGCGGAAGGGCATAATACACTCTCACAGCAGTCGCTGAGTGTAATAAGCGATATCAACCGGGCGGGTGAAACGATAACTGTCACCGCGTTTACACAGGCCGATTCCGGATATCGTGAAGTGATAGAAAGCCTGATGGGTCTGTATCTTTATAAAACGTCTTACATAAAGTTCAACTTCGTAGACCCCGATATCCAGCGTGATCTGGCTGAAAGCAAGGGAATCCAGAGATACCCGAGTATCCTGTTTGAGCTTGGGAATAAACGCTCGGTGATTTCCGATGTATCGGAACCCCATTACACATCGGCGCTGCTTGCCGTAAGGCAGACACATTCGCGACTCGTGTCGTTCCTTTCAGGGCACGGGGAGCCGAACCCGTTCTCGGATGACGACGATCTGACAGGTTTGAGCGAATTTAAAACACAACTTGAACTGGAGGGCTACGAGGTCAACTTACTGAATATCCCGGCTGAGAACGGTGTTCCACCGGAAACGAGTTTACTTGTTATTGCGGCACCGGAAAGGGATTTGACCGCATGGGAAATCGGAACGGTTGAGACATTTCTGGATAACGGCGGCAGCTTAATGTGTATTCTCGAACCCGGGAAGCATGGCGGGCTCAAAAACCTTTTAATTGCTTATGGGATTATCCTGAACGATGATATTGTTCTGGATGACGAAAACAATGCATTTGGTGAGATCACGTCTCTGATCGTTACCGGTAATTATATGCACCCAATCACGGAAAAACTCAGTAGCGGTTCAGACCTTCTTTTCCTGAATACCGGGAGCTTAAGCTTCACGCCATCCAGGCTTCCCGGGGTGAATACGGAAAGCCTCGCCAGATCGTCGGGATCAAGTTGGAGTGCGGCCGGCGACGTTCTCGAGTTCGATGAGGATGTTAATACCCGGAACGCGTACGATCTGGCGGTTATCGCGACCCGCCAACTCGGCCAGGGAGTTGTAACGCCGGATGGATCTCCGGCAGGACCCGGAACCGAAACGGAGCCGACGGAAACATCTGAATCAACTGAGAACCTGGCCCAGGTCCTTGTCGCAGGCGATACGAGCTTCGCGCTTAATGCGAACATAGATTCCAGTTATAACAAGGATTTCGTGATGAACGCTGTTAATTTTCTGACATCGAGGGAGGACCTTATCAGCATACGCCCGAATCTTCGCGAGGACCGTCCCCTCGACCTGAGCAGGATACAGCAGGGCATAATATTTGCTGTCAGTGTGATACTCACACCGCTTCTGGTAGCTATGGTGGGGGGTCTGGTCTGGTGGAAACGTCATTGAGTCAATTAACATAACCAAGTCAGGTTAAGCCATGAAAATCCGCTACAATTTTATTTTCATCCCACTGCTCATCATCTGCGCTATCGCAGTCTGGTACATCGGGTTCAGGAAGGAGACACAAGTCGCGGCGAAGCGTCTTGCGGACAGGTCGCTTCTTGATGCAAGCGAGATGGATATAATCGAAATAACCCGCGGTGATGAAACAATCAGGTTTGAAAAAACCGGACTATCCGACCGGGAGGTCGATATCTGGTTGATTGTCAATCCCTATGAGGCCGATACAAATCCTGATAGTATGGCCGGAATTGTCGATGCGATTCTGGCGGTTGAAAGTGAAAAGGATATTGCAGGCGTAACGGATGTGCAGCGTGCGGAGTACGGCCTGGCTGAGCCATATACGAGGATCCGCCTGATGTCATCGTCCGGTTCCATCCTTATGGATCTGTCAATCGGCATGGAGAATATTTCGAGTACCGCCCGTTACGCAATGTTTACCGATAAACCATCAAACGCTTTTCTAATCCCGGTTTATCAGATCTGGCCATTTGAAATCACCGCAGACGATTTACGGGATGCAAGGGCGTTAGTGTTTGATACTGAAGTTCTAACGGCGATTCAAATCTCCAGCGTACAGGGAGAAATCAATTTAGTAAATGATGACGGGACCTGGATGATCAGAGGTCCTGAGCGATTTGCCGCGAGTCCGGCCCGTCTGGCGTTATTTTTCGATCATATCAAACGGCTTGAGGCAGTGGAATTTCTTCCTGAAAATGCCAACGATCCTGAACTCGATAAAAAATCAACACAGGTTACTTTTGAAGCCGTAGATGGTACACGGAGTATTCTGACGCTTCACGATGAGGATTACCAGCGTGGAATTTTCGCATCCTCATCGTCGCAGCCGACCCCATTTATTGTTGAGGCTTATATATACGACAGGCTGGCTCTCGATCCAGCAATATTTTTCCACGTTCAGTTATTTGATTTCCCGCCTGACGAAATCGAAAGATTATACGTGCGGGAACCCGGCTCAAGTAACCTGGAAATACAGCGTTTGGATGGCGTTCACGGGCGTTGGGAAATTCTGAAACCGGAAGATCGGGCTGGTACCTTTAATGACGGGTTCCAGGCTTTCATCGACAGCCTGTACGATCTTACACCGGAGTACCGTATCAACCCACCTGAAAGGATGGGTGCCTACGGTATCGAGCCCGTTTATTACTTGAAGGTTGAAGTATTCAGGGGGGAGGAAATGGAAAAAGTGGAGTTCAAACTTGGCTCAAGAGACAGTAATGGCAATTTCTACGCAACCCAGGATGGATTGTCATATTTCACCATCGCGGGTGAGCTGGTGGATCGTTTCGTGAGTGCAGTTGCGATTTTGAAAGGTATTGATCAATAGATGACCCAAACCAATTGAACATGTTTATACAATCTCGTTATACGCCGGTTTGAGACCAATTCCATTTTATAATTCCTTTTTCAGGTGCACCTGAAATAAATGTTATTTTCTGGAAATGGTATGTCAACCAGGGTTTACCGGTTTCCTAATTAATTCCGCATGTTACAGTTAAAAGGTTAGTTCCCTGAGGTTAAGCATAAAAACGCAATGAGGTTTAACAAACGGATGGAGTGCCCATTTTAACGCTTTGATATCCTGAACGAAAAGTTAAGAGCCCCTTAAAAAGGGATTCTTATTAGAGAAAATGTGACTGGCGGTTATTCTGTTTCGGGTTCTACTTCGGCCTCTTCTTCTGCAAAGG
>DAOVJF010000008.1 GCA_030673355.1 Planctomycetota bacterium
CAGGGATGAATTCCTGGACCAGGTTATCTGGACACAAAACGGATCGCAGGGACGCAACGTCTCAGTCGAAGCCGCGCTCCAGCAGGTAGAATTGATTTACAACGAACCGGGAGAAAATACACTGGGTTCATTGATCGACAGGTTTTTCGCGGCATGGTCGGATTTGGCAAACAGCCCGGAGCTGGTCAGTACACGCGCAAACATCCGTGAAAATGCCATAAGCCTGTCACGGGAGTTTAACCGTCTGACCAATTCTCTCGAAAAACTAGCGATCGATCATGCGAGCCAGGTGCGAATACGGATCAAAGAAGCAAACAATCTGGCCTGGCAGATTGCCGGCCTGAACACCCAGATCGCCCAGGTGACAAATCTCGGCGAAAATCCGAACGATTTAAAGGACCAGCGGGACCTCTATGTCGAAGAGCTGTCGGAGATAATCCCTCTCACCACGATCGAGGATGCCAATGGGAGTCTCAGCATCCTGATAGGCGGATTGAGGATGGTTGAGTACGACAAGGTGCAGGAGCTCAGGGTAATGAATGATCCGAACGATACTCAAAATGTATCAATCGAGTTTACCAACCATATAACGCCGGAATTATACGGCAGGGGAAAACTGGCCGGGTTAATGGAGGTTATCTACGAATATATCCCAAGGTTTACTGAAAAGCTGAATAATCTCGCCACCGCATTAACCAATCGTGTAAACCTGCTCCACCTGGATGGGTTCGGCCTTGACGGCATAAAGGGAAGGCCGTTTTTTACCGATCTTCGAACCGCGGAAATAACGGGCACGTTCTCACTTCCCACCGGGGCCACCGAAAACACAACACTTGACCTCCTGGGAATATCCAAAGGATATTTCACCATCCAGGGAGCGAAAATAACAATCACGCAGGATGATATTGCCCCGGGTGAAGCGATCAAAATAAAAGACCTTCTCGATCGAATCAATAACGCCCAGCCTTTTGTACGAGCCATATTTCATACGGACGTCGGCGGCAACTCATTCATCAGGCTGGATCTTTACAATCCGGTCGAAGCGGACACTGAAATCAATCTATTTAAGGGAAGTTCAAATTTCTTCCAGGTTGTCGGACTCGATGGAGCACCAATAGATTTTCTCACGGCGAATGAAACCTATTCAAGCTCATCGGACATGATCTCACTCTGGGCATCCATTCTCGATGACCTGGATATCATCGCGGCTGCCGAGGATGACGGCAGCGGGATATTTACGGGTCCCGGGAACAACGGTAACGCTCTTGCCATCGCCGGCCTCCAGTCCCTTAACAATGCGATCGGGGGAGCATCGATCACCGATTACTACTCAGCCAGCATTTCGGTACTTGGAAGCTTGTCTCAAGCGACCTCAAGGCTGGTAACCAGCCAGGGCGTACTGCTTGAGCAACTTAAAGTACAGCGGGAAAGTGTTCGCGGAGTCAATCTCGATGAGGAAGCAACAATGCTGATAACCTACCAGCGAATTTATGAGGGCGCGGCGAGGGTCACCAATGTTGTAGATGTGCTGCTTGACACCGTAATAAACAGGATGGGAATCTGATTTTACTGAATTGGATGGGGAGTGAGTATTTACAATGAGAATTACGCACAACATTCTGATCACCAACTTCCTGAGGAACCTGAACAATATCGCTTTAAGGCTTGAACGCACCCAGCAACAGCTTGCAACCGGCGTTAAATTCCAGCGTCCGGCACATGGACCCGTTGAGGTAGGCCAGATCATTGGCTTCAAGTCATCGCTAGCAAAAATTGGCCAGTTCACAAAGAACGTCGATGACGGCTCCAGCCAGGTCGGGTACCTGGATACGATCATCCAATCCACCGTAGGCTATACAGGGCAGGCTCGCGACCTGATCGTGGACGGCGCCAATGATAATTTGAACATTGATGACCGCAGGTCGATTGCCCAGGAGATAGAATTAATTCTCGCTTCCACACTGTCGGATGCCAATTCCCGGTTTCGGGACCGTTACATGTTCGGCGGATGGAGAACACGCACGATCCCATTCGAGGCGGTCTACAATCCCAGAACCAGGTTTCTGGACGATGTCATTTACAGCGGTAACCGGGGTCACATCGACCGCCTGGTTGGCGATACCGACAGGCTGTCGATAAATGTTACAGGGAAGGACCTTTTTCTGCGCCAGACATATACACGCAAGGGATCCGTACTTCCACCGGAAAAAGAACTTGGATTCAGTGGAACGCTGACTTTGAATGGTGTTGATTTTAATATCAAAGCGGAAGACACGCTGACCGATATCCAGAAAATGATCGAGGCCCGGGTAGATAAGGCCCATGTATTCGCCTCGATAGACAGTGGCCGGCTGGTTCTTGAATCCGCCTATGCGGTGAAGGAATTTACCATTTCCGACAACCGGGATAACAGGCTCGTTGAAGACCTGGGGCTCCATGTATCGGGAGCTTTCAACCACGCCTACCAGGCCCCTACCCTCCCCCTGACAGACAGTACACCCGCGATTTTTACGGGCGCCGGTCCTGTGGCGAACCTTATTTACGACAACACAAACAATACGCTGAATATTTTTCTTGGTGCGGATGCGAACGGCGGCATATCCCAGGCAAAAAATATTATAATCACACCCGGAACGTATGCATCGGTCGCCGACCTGATAAATGAACTCCAAACCCGGATTGATGAGGCATTCGGATCGCAGAAAATCATTGTCTCCGACGCGGGCGGCGGGGTGCTCCAACTGGAAACCGTGGTTACCGGTGCGGCTGTCGATGGCGGCGATCTTGTGATCGGCGGGCCGTTTAACGGCCTCGACGATACTGCCGCCGATGATGCGGATTTGAATCTCATTGCATTTACCGGCAACGCTCCCGCGACTTTTGCCGGGACCGTGGGTACTGACGGCGATGACAAAATTATCATCGACCTTGGACCAACCACCAGTAAAACAGGAGAGGACGTCCTTCCACAGACTATAGACCTTCGCGCAAGTGTAATTACCGATATTTTCACACTGGCCGATGAGATCAACTACCAGATTTTCCAGAATGATACTTTGAGGGGCGCTGTCTCTGTCCGTATTGAGGACGGAAGGCTCTACTTTGAAACCGCGAACCAGGGAATCGATATCCCGGCTGCAGATTTTCAGATAACTGAAGGAGCAGCAGGCACACTCCTGGCGCTTGGGATTTCGGATATTCAGACCCAGGCATATTACACCGGAATTAACCTTGCATTCCCTTATGTAATTGTAACCGGTGTAACGGACTCAATGACGATCGACCTGGGACCCAGTGTCTCGAATGAAGGAACCAATCCCGATCCTGTGACATTGACCATACCAGCCGGCGTATATGCCAACATTAACGCCCTTGCCGCTGAAATCGCCCTGCAGATTCAAATTAATCCTGAATTAAATGGAGCCGTACAGCTTGTAATAAATGGTAACGCCCTGGATCTTTACAGCGTGAAAACCGGATCGAGTGTTCGTGGGATAGATCTGGTTGCTTCCGGCGGGCTGGCAACAGCAATTGGATGGTCCGCGGCACAGGCGGTCAACGGCGGGGGCACATCGGATGGACGCGGCGATGTAATGGAACCGCAAAACATTTTCCATTCCATGATCACAATGCGCAATGACCTTAATGGGACTATCAGTACTTACACCCAAGTACTCAACGCGCAGAATGAAGATCAAAAGTTATTCGACCTCTTTGAGGGAGATGTAGTAACGGTTACCTACGATGCCGGGACATTCACATTCACGCTTCTGGCAACAGACACTTTCGATGATTTTGCAAACAGCCTCCAGGCGATACTTGGAACACGGGCCGAGGTTCATGTAACAACCGATGGACGTATAGAGATAGAGAACCTGGAGACTACCCAGATACAGAACCTGGATATATCCGTGGCAAGTGCGGTCGGGCAGCCAAGAACTTTGTTTAACGATATTTTCGATGAACTTCCCGGTACTGTTCCCGGGCTGATTTCGGTAGTTTCAGGAAAAATGATCGATCCTCAAAAATACCTTCGCCTCGGAAACGAAGACCTGGTACTGGCGGATCTCGATCTTGAAAACCTGCTCCGGCACATAGCGATCGTCGGGGCCAGGGCAAACAGGCTCAATACACTTATCGACCAGTTATCAGCCTCGGATATGAATATAGAGGGTTTGAAGGTTTCCGTTGAAGCCGCAAATTACGCGGAAATCCTCACATCTTTAAGCCAGCAGGAAGCTGTGTTTCAGAGCGCGCTCATGGTCGGCTCCAGTGTACTTACACCAAGCCTTCTCGATTATCTCAGGTAATCGGAACCAGTAAATTTAAAAGGTCGGGCATCGAATCGATAATCCAGTCCGAGTCTTTCAATTCGACCGGATTCCCATAACCCCATGTTACTCCCACTGCCTTGATTCCCGCTGCATGCGATGCGTCGATATCAGCCTTCCGGTCGCCAACATAAATAATTCTATCGGCACCGCCAAATTCTTTGACCCAAGCCAGGAGTACGTGGGTCTTGTTCCTTGCCGGATCCTCCCCAAGATATGAAAACTTTGAAAAGTACTTCCTGAGATCGCAACTATCACATATGGAATCGAAATAAACCCGGGAGGCGTTAGACAGAAGCGCAAGGGAATATCCCCTGGCCCTGAGTTCTGCCAGGGTCTCGTGAACTCCATCGAAAGTCCGGCCGAGTCCCTGGGTAAGCCTGCGATGTTCAGCCTCTCCAATGAATTTGTGCAGGAGTTTCCATTGATCGCGGTAAGTTTCGGGCAAAGCGGCAGGAAAAAACATGTATGACGGCAGCCCGATAAGGACTTTAATATTTTCCCATGACGGGGTGGGGCCGTTTACACCGATTTCCGACCAGAATTTTTGAAATCCCTCTCGAATCGCATCATACGAGACAGAAAATGAATTGAACAACGTTCCGTCCATATCGAATGCGACCGCTTTGACCTTTTTTAATATCATCGTTTCAAGAATGGGAACGCCTTCATTTTTTCTTATCAAGATCCCTGGCGACTTTCCTGGCGTATTTAATTACACTGTCATCCTTGTAACGCATCGCCATTTTCGCTGCTGCATTATGAGGGAAAATTGTCATTTCATGTCCATCTTTTTCCAGAACCAGGCCGGTAGTCTGAAATTCATCGTTGTAAACCCATTTCCCGCCATATTCCCTTCGAAGAACCTCTCCCAGGTAATTTCCCGCGAGATAAACGAACATGCGTTCCTTTCCCATACTGCCATCCTGGGGGATTTTATCATTTACCGAGCGGAGGTAATGATCCAGAAACTTGAGGCTTTCCTTTGTGTAATCGAGTTCAACACCGAGGTCCTTCCTGAGGATTTTAATAAATTGTTTTGTCTCTTCAGGAATTGTTTTACCCAATTCAGCATCGCTCGGACCCTCAACGTGTCCACCACCGTTCGCCACGGGAAGTTTTTTTAATGGCGTATCGGGGGGGGGGCTGAATCCGACCGGATCGTCAATCGGACTTGATTCGTTAATCCGGTCGATCACCGAATTCCAGTACACGGCGAGATGATTCTGTTCCATATTCTTTAATGACTGGCGGACCCGGGTGAAAGGATTAATTGTGATTTCCTTTCCATAAAGCCCCCGGATACCGGGTCCGGTGAATACATCACCGGTTTCCCACCTGCCCCCGCAAGCGTCCAGAAGGACCTCGCCAAGGTAACTTCCGAATAATACGATCACCGGTTCACGATCATCATCCGTGAGGGTCCGTACAACCTGTTCAAGCACTTTGTCGAGTATTATCAGGGATGGCGGCGAGAAGTCGAGTTCGATGCCCGTCATGCTTCGCACCCACTCAACCGCATTACCTGCGGCTGCCCGGCATTCACGTGCCAGCTCCTCAGGTTTTGGTTCTGCTGCGGGAATCTCAAATGTCATATAATTGTTGTCCTTCCTAGCTTCTGAAATATCTTCCGGACCAGGATATTTCCGGAAAATTTAACTCCATAAAATCTATTCTACTTCTTCCGACCTTTCGTAACAACCACGGGAGCCTGATTTATCAGGAATCAAGTTTTCTGGCAATATCCAAAAGGTCGTCTTCACGCGGGTTTCCCTTTCTCATTAGATCGAGTTCATCGGAAAATCCGCGACGCCTAACATCCTTTTTCGTATGGTATCTCTTCCAGAGCGAATCGGCAGCGGCGGTTCTCGCGTTAGCGCCATGCCACAAACCTGCGAGTGCCCTGACAAAAGCCCGCTGGCTTACCCCTACCGCGCCTTCCGATTTTCGTACGGGCCCGAACCTGGCCCCTGCCACACCCAATCCCAGTGCAACAAGAAGTCCCAGGTATATAATTGCCCGGCCAAGAGGTGTACGGGCAGCATCCGCAAGACTGCGTGTCCTGGTAAAACCGAGATGGTATTCGTCGAACAGGACCGATCTGCCGCCCCAGTTCCTGGTTCCGAGGATGAGGTTTGTTGCCAGTATCGCGTTGTCAGCCTCCTGAATCAGCAGATTGCTGAACAGGTAGGGATCCGACACAAACCATACCTGCCCCGATCCGTGCCGGAGCATTACCAGAACCGATCCGTATCCATCCCTTAAAAAATGCCTCGCATTGCCGGACGATATATCCTTCGATGTTAACCGGTAGACCATAGGATAAACCAGGCCGCGGCGAACGTAGGTGTTAACCTCCCCGACCTCCCCCAATCCCCTGTATTCATTGAATAAAATCGGTAACCTTCTTGAATTTGAAAAATACGATCCACTTCCTGCCCGCGCGTTAATATCCCTGAAAATCGGGTAAAGATCAATTTTCCTGAGCCAGTAATCAAGAAGGGAATCGGAATTATCTAAATCGTCTGCCGGCAGAGTCGCTACTCGTTCCGGAGGGGGATTCGAAATCAGAACAAGGCGGCCGCCGCCATACACATATTCATCCACCCAGTCAATTTCGCCATCTTCAAAACCAGGGTCCCCGTAAGAATTCCCCGAGACATGCCAGATTACATCGGTCCCGTCCTCAGGCATGAATTCTTCAAGGAGCGGGTACCGGTGCCTGACAGGTTCAAGCCCCAATCCTTCGAACAGCCGGTATAGCAGCTCGGCACCATCGGGACCGCTTGAATAAGTGCTCCCGGTCGGGTAGTCATATGTGTACTCTTCCGACTCATCTTTGACCAGGAACAGGTTAATGGCAAACATGATACCGATAAACACCACAGCCCCGGTCACATAAAGGATCGTCTGTCTGGTTTTTTCTGTCATATAAGTAATTTTAAAATTGCTCAATACCAGGGCACATAGGTGCTGAGAATCGAGTCATCATTCAGCCTGGTCAGCAGTAAAAAGCACTGGTTGGAATCGGATCTTTCGCAAATCGCCTGCGCTTCCCCGCTACCCAGGTAATCATCATAGAAAAATTTCCCCTGGAGTTCACCCGGGTTCATAGCGATCGCGAACGGTGCGCTTAAATCCTCTCCGTCGGGATCGATTGTCCTCGCCCCGATCCCGGGCATGGAACCTTTCGGGTCGGCCTGATAGCATATCACGAGAAGAATGATATCAAAATCACCCTGGGGAACTATGTAATGAGCGACCGCCAGGGGGAGAATTTCGCCATAATCGGGATAATGCGGTTCCCCAAGTGGATATACTACCGTGGTTCGCCCGTCAGAATGAGATATACCATATGCGGTTACAGGGTCAGGCGATGGTATGGTAACCTCGTTTCCCGCAAACCCGACAAACCATGTTTCAGGGATTCTCCCGCCCGTTTCCAGCATCTCCCAGCTCCGCGTGACAGCGCTTGGATCGCTTTCCACCAGGATAAAATTCGCTTCACTGAGCCTGGTCTCGAAATCCATCAGCACATCGAGCCGGGAAATCGTCATCTCCCGGGGTGCGCGGTCGCATCCACTTACCAGCGCACAACATATTGCCAGTATGGACAATCCCTTAAAAGCAAATCCTGCCATGCCGTTATTGTATAGAAATAAAACCCCCGTTTCACCCTTTATCGAATTGAACTTTGTAGAATTTAAAGGTTCTGATAGAATAAGTTATTATACGGGCCGATTCCATGTCCTGTATAATGAGTGAAACCATGATAAAAAACCTTATCCCAATTGCATTAATCCTGGTTTTGATTACCATGCCGGGATGGACCCAGGATGAAAACAACGCTTTTGATTACCTTCCGGGGAACAATTTTCTAGGTGGGTGGTTTACGACCGACAACGCGATTCTTCTGCAACCCGAAGATGCGGCCTTCCTGGTTGGGTCCGATTACGGCCTCCTGAGAGAATACAACCTGGTCTGGTACGCGACGGAAACCTATACAAACTTCAATGACGAGTTGACAATCGAAATATTCGAGTTCGACTCAGGAAACGATGCGTACGGTTTCTACGGGCTGTCACCGATACCTTATGCTGAAACCGACCCGGAGACCGGGATCGTTGTGGACCCGTACGGGATTCCTCCCCCTGCCAAAATCGACACGATCCGCCTGATCGGGACCGAATTTCTCGAAGGATACAAAGGCAGATTCTATTTTCGAATCCGGCAGCCGGACTATCCGGAAACATTGATCCAGGCCGGGACTTACCTCCTGATGAATCTCCCGGGAATGGCCATGCCTTCGGAGATGGTTTCCATACTTCCCGCGGATGACAGGATAATGGGTACGGAAAGGTATTTCAAAGGCCCCATTGCTCTCGATCTTCTACTGCAGTGGAATGAGGACGATGTCCTCGGGTTCGATGAGTATGAATGGGAAGCTGTAGCGGCGGAATATCGACTTGGAGGCGGAGAATACTACCTCCTTGTAATCGCAAGGTATGATGACACCGATACTCCAACCGCTATTTCGAGAAGGCTTCTCAGTTATTTCCAGGATTATGATTTCGAGACCATTATCGCCCCACCGACTTCCGGAGGGCACCACCCGAGGGCATTCAAGAATGATTTCGCCATTGCTTTCTGGCCGGATGGAGATAAAATCTGGCTGCTCTGGGATCTTACAAATGAACAGGCATTATTGACGGCCATCCAAAATCGATGATAAGGAGTAGCTATAATGAAACCTGCAATAAAATTTTGTAAATTAAACCACCTTTATTGGCCTTTCATTTTAGCCGTGATTTTCGTTTCGGGAGTATCTCTCAGTACTGCCAATGCGTCCCAGCACGATACTGAAATCGTTGAACTGACCGAGGAGCTCATGGAAGTCACCGAAGAGCTGCGCGGTCTCGATTTCATCCATGACCTGCCGGTTGAACTTGTTACTGCCGAAGAGATCGCTGAAATTATCTCGGATTTACTCGATGAAGAATTATCCCCGGAAGATGACAGGATTTATTCAGAACTCTACACGTTTCTCGGGTTGATGCCGAGAGGGTCCAGCCTTCGCGAGGATTACCAGACAATGACCGAAGAGCAGGTAGCCGGGTTGTATGACCCTGAGGAAAAATGTTTCTACGTGGTCGATGTGGATATGGACGCGATGATCGGGAGCCTCCTTGGCGAGGATTTGGGGGCACTCGGTAATTTTTTAAGCGGCGTCCTCCAGGGACTCGGCGGGGGGCTTGAAGATTACATGACCAATGTGGTAATCGTGCATGAGCTTACCCATGCCCTTGACGATCAGTATTATGACCTACAAGGCACCATGGAGTCCCTTTCGGATCTGAACTCCGACGACGCCCAGCTTGCATACCAGAGCCTAATCGAGGGTAACGCTTCTCGAATAATGAATGAATATTCCGCCGATATGATGGGTGTCGATACCGAACTCCTTGGGGAACTTTCCGAAATGAGCATGGGATTCGCCGAAAGCCTGATGGATTATAACCCGTTTCTCGAACGGATCATGCTGGTTCCATACCTGCAGGGCGAGGTATTCGTTAAACATATAATCGCCCAGGATGGACCAGGAGGCCTGGAGGATGTTTTCAGGGATCCTCCCAGGAGCATGGAGCAGGTTCTTCATCCCGAACGGTATACCCCCAACAGGGACTATCCATCATATACCGCCGAGCCGGACCTTTCGAAGGTCCTTAGCGGTTGGGAACTTGAGGCCACCGACACCTTTGGAGAACTACTGATAAGTCTCATGTTTGAACTCCAGACCGGAGATGTTGCGACAGCTATGCGAACGGCGCTCGGCTGGGATTACGATGTAATCACCTCTTGGCGTTCACCGGGGTACGATCTCGCCATCGCCTGGGTTACAATCTGGGATTCGGAAGATGATGCCGAAGAATTTTTCTCAAACTATTGTGAATTGCTGGAATTGAAATATCCGATCGGGGAGTGGGTAAATCACGGATCGACCTCGGCAACTTACACAATGCTCGGATATGCCGCCAGCCTGGAGCGGTCCGGCAAAATTGTAACGATTGTAGAGGGAGTTCCCGAAGAACTGGCCGTTGAATGCCTCGAGGCAGCGTGGCCGTCTGATGTGGATTATTATTAAGATTTAACATTCTTAAATATTAGTGAGCTTATTGCTCAATATGGTTATAATTAATTGGAATAATAACTAAGGAATTCGGAGGGATCATAATGCTGGTTTCTGAATTATTAGAGCCCAAACTGGTAACCGTTAAACCTACCAACGACCTCAGCACGGCATGGCAGGCTATGCGGGACTCAGGAACAACGGGTGCGGTTGTGATAACCGATGAGGGCACGATTGTCGGGTTCCTGACCGATGGCGACCTTATAAGGACATGCATGCCGTCCGAAACCGACATTACTATCTATGATGAAATTATGGAAAATATGGAACTCCCCCCTGTCTTAATAAGGAATTTACGATCGATGCTTGTCGAACATGCAATGGAGACCGCGGAGGGTGTAATCACGATAAATCATGACGAACCGGTCCTTAAAGCCCTAGCACTTATGTTTCAGCATAAGCTCAGAAGACTTCCGGTACTGAAGGGAAATACTCTAATGGGGATCATCAGCCGGGGCCAGATCCTCACGCACCTTCTTCTCCAAAGAGATATCAGCAGCAGGGAACCAACGCCCACACAGTAATATTAAACCGGGCTTTTGAATTTCAATACAAGCCTGTAGTGCGGTTTATACAATTTTCGGTATTGTTCCGAATGGTGTGCCGCAACCCACTCATGTTCCTGTAAAATCAATGAGAAATCTTTGTATGCTTCGAGATCCAGGACGATCTCGCCTGTCTTACCGGCCATGCCGATGATTTTCCATGCATTTATAAATGATTCATGAAGGTTCATGTTGTGATTCGGATAATACTCCGGAAACTCTTTCGCTGTACGGAGGAATTCATCGAGAATATCCAATGGGTTAATTCCCAGGGCTTTTGCCGGTTCCAGGTTCAGCCGGAATAGTTCAGGTGTAACACCGTTAATGAAAATTGGCTCGAGCAGAGTTTTAGTGAGGTTCAGGCTGGATTCCCCTAATGCATTCCATTCACCTTCGAGATACATCCACGTTTCATCCGGATCCAGGCTGAAATGTTCAGGCCCATGGTAAGCCTGGTAAAGGAGCTTGTAGATATCCCGGATTTCTGATTCCGGATATTTTCCAAGGTAATCGGAAATGAATTTAACAATCGGATCTTTGATGCTTTTTTCGTTCTGGTTCATCTGCGGGAAATTATAAAAGCGCCGGGTGTCGCGGCGCTTGGCTTCATGTTTAAGGAAATCATTAAAATCCTAAAACAGACCCCGTTTCTTCTTCTGTGATTTCTGTTGTTTGATGTACGGATTCTTCTCATTGCTTGACTCCTGTTCTTTTTCTTTCTTATCCAGATCCAGGCCCATATCGTATCCTACACTTGAGAAGTCCTGCCGTAATTTCACGATATCCACCTCTTCCTTTTTGCTTATTCTCTCCCTGGTTGCATCAGCAAGAAGGGATTCAAGCAGATCATCGGGATCGTTTGCCAGTTCAATACCCAACTTATCATCGATAATTCCCTGTTCGACCATGGTCGCGATATTGTGTTCGAGTGTAATCATACCCTGCTTGCGTCCCGATTGAATAACATGGTCGATCTGGTGCACCTTCTGCTCTCGAATCAGGTTACGGATCGAGTTGGTCATAAGCATGACCTCGAAAATCGCGACTCGACCCTCGCGGTCTTTTCTTCTAACCAGCACCTGGGAAACAACCGCCCTTAAGGACAGAGCAAGCTGTGTACGGATCTGCGACTGTTGGGTGGAAGGGAAGATATCAATAATCCGGTCAACGGTGTCGGATGCACCGGAAGTGTGAAGGGTGCCGAAAACAAGGTGTCCCGTTTCAGCAGCCATCAGGGCCATCGCGGTGGTCTCAAGGTCTCGCATCTCACCGACCAGAATGACGTCCGGGTCCTGCCGCAACCCTTCACGGATACCGTCCAGGAAGCTGTTAACATCACGACCAACCTCACGCTGGTTAACTATGCAATTGATATTTTTATGCTTGTACTCGATAGGATCTTCCAGGGTTAGAATATGAACGTTACGGTTATGGTTGATCCAGTCAAGCATTGTCGCGAGTGTCGTGGTTTTTCCGGAGCCGGTCGGCCCGACAACCAGCACGAGTCCGCGAGGGAATTTAGCAATTGTTCTAACAATTTCCGGCAGACCCAACTGCTCAAAACTCGGCAGAACTTCAGGAATCAACCGGAACACCGCGCCCCACCTGTTCGACTGAGTGAAGAAGCTTACCCTCAGACGTCCGACATAAGGGATTACATGGGCGAAGTCGGAACATTGCCTTTCATCAAATTGATTGTTCTCATAGTCACCGAAAAGGTAGTCCTTGGCAAGTTCCATGAAAGCATGGTCAATTTGGGGTCCACGCTCGTAACGGTACAGCCAGCCATGGATCCTGAAATAGGGTTTGGTGTCTTCCTGGAGATGGAGGTCGCTGGCCCCGTTATCTACCATGTATTTAAACAGCTTGATAAGTTCCTTCATCAGCTCATCCTTCTCATAAACGATTTATGGCCTGAGATCAATCAGAATTTTACCGGGGCCAGTATACCATATGTTTTAAAAACCGATTGAATAATTACAAATTATGATGGCTGGTGATGAACAAATTTTTCGGAGCTTCAAGCGGCATGTATTCTTTAACGTAACAGATCAGGTTCTGGAGCCTGATTAAGACTTCTATTGGCCTGAATGGGTATCTAAGAATTTCGTGAGCGCCATTACGCACCATGCTGTATGCACTCATCAGCAGCTCATCGTTGGTTACTACCAGGATCGGGATCGCTGGCAGCCTACGGTCAGTACTTACCTTTTCGATAAAATCCGTCACCTTGATCAGTGAGAACCCAGCCTCAATAATAATGCAGTCGACCCTCTCTTTTATAATAGTTTCAATAGCTGAGTCAAGATCCCTGGAGGGGATCATACGGAATTGTCCCCTTGCCGGACCGTCCTTCAGGGCCTTTCTTAATAACCCGGCAAGTGGAATGTTCTTCTGGCAGATAAGGAGAGTGTGGGCAGAGATATTTTTAACCAATGCTGGCTTGTAATCATGCATGTCCAGCCATTTCATCGCTTCCTTCTCGTTATAATAGACAGGGATATCAGGGCAGACTCCGTTCATCATGATAATCTGGCGCACCTGAAGATTCGGTTCCGAAATTCCAATTCTCGCATTCCCGCTTTTTACCAGACCTGCACTTTCCTTAAGTGCATTTATCCCGGTAGAATTCAGGAAAGTCAATTCCTTGAAATCCAGAATGATCTGCTGTTCACCTTTCTGGAGAGCTTTTAGTATTTCCGGCCAGGGTCCCGGCTCGAGGCCCGATGAATCGCCAATACAGGAAATTATGCAGCATTTACCCTTGTTAACAATTTTTGTGTCCATTGGTATCTTTCCCTTACGTTTCTAATCTCCTATTACGCAACACCCGTAAAAATCACGCTTTGGGTGCTTCTGAATTACTCCATGGGCCCTATTAAACCAAGCCAGGAGGTAATATGCAAATATAAAATGAATAAGTCTGACCTTGTTTCATCTCTCAGGTATCCGTTTTATTTAAATATACTTAATCATATTTTAACTATCAAACCAGTGGTTATCTACCGGTTTATATTTTTTTTATGTAGCGGGAATTATGCTATGCATTTATAATGACGGGTGACAAAATTCAGTCATGATACCTGAACCGGCCAATCTTAAAACCAGGCTCGGACCTCTCGAACTGAGAACACCCGTTATTGCCGCCAGCGGGACATTCGGTTACGGTCCTGAGTTTGAAAATGTCACTGACATCGAGTATTTCGGTGCTGTTACACTTAAAGCTGTCAGCCTGGAACCGCGCACGGGTAACCCCTACCCCAGGATGGTTGAAACTCCCTCAGGGATGCTTAACTGCATAGGCCTGGAGAATCCAGGTGTCGAAGTTTTCATCAAAGAAAAAATACCGGCTGCCAGGAAATCCGGAGTACCCCTGATTGCCAACCTGGTTGGAGACAAAACCAGGGACTACCAGGAGCTTGCCGCAATCCTTGAGAGTGAAAATGACCTTGCAGCCCTGGAGATAAACGCGAGCTGCCCCAATGTCGATCACGGTTCCCTGTCGTTCGCTATGGATAGTAATATTCTCGGTGAGCTGGTAGCCGCCGTACGGGAAGTTACCTCAAAACCGCTTATCGCGAAATTAAGCCCGAATGTAACCGACATCCTGCCGTTAGCCGAAGCTGCGGTTGAATTCGGTGCCGACATTCTCAACCTTTCCAATACTTTTCTTGGAATGTCGATAAGCATCGACTCAAGGAAGTCCCGGTTATCGCGAGACTACGCAGGGCTATCCGGACAGGCCATCCGACCCATAGCGCTTAGAATTGTCCACCAGGTGGCGTCGAAACTCGACATCCCGGTAATCGGCACCGGGGGAATATATGACACCACGGATGCCCTCGAGTTTTTAATCGCCGGAGCCAGGGCAATCAGCCTTGGTACTGTAAATTTCATTCATCCGAACCGCGCCAGAGACATCTGCGACGGCATTCAGGCTTACCTTTCAAAAAATGACCTGGAACTAACTGAACTTACCGGGTCGTATCTGGGTCCCGCATCTTGCCAGGCTTGATTTAATCAATTACCATTATGCCCCGGAGTTATGGAGGAAACAAAACTGAAAGAGACCAAAGACATTAACCTGGAACTGGACTATCCCTATGCCGTCATTCGGATCGACCGTGAGGACAATAATTACAATACATTAATTCCCAGCATGGTTGGCGAAATGGATGGGATTCTTAACAAGATCGAACGCGACCAGGAAATTCGCGTTCTTATTCTAACCGGAAACGACAGGGTCTTCTCGACCGGGGTGGACGTATCCCATCCATCAATTTATGAGATGGATCCAATGCAGGCGCGGTATTTTTCAAGGCTTGGAAAGGTCATGTTCGGCCGTCTCGAACAGCTCGATATCCCGACAATCGCGGCGGTTAACGGTACCGCCCTTGGCGGCGGGCTTGAAATCTGCCTGACCTGCGACTTCCGTATCGCTTCGGAAAGGGCTATGTTCGGGCTTCCCGAAAGCAATCTCGGCATAATCCCGGGGTGGGGCGGGACCCAGAGGCTCCTGAAGCATATCGGTTATGCGAAAGCACTGGAGATGATCCTTGCCGGCAACATTATAAAAGCGCGTGAAGCATATGAAACCGGTCTCATACAGGAACTTGTCCCGAAAGGTGAAGATGTTGTCGAGGCTGCTAAAAAATGGAGTGAAAGGTTTACGACACGGTCAAGGGTAGCAATTGCGATGTGCAAGAAAGCCGTACGGATGGCATCGGAGCTTCCCCTGAAATACGGTGAAGAATTCGAAGCGGAACTATTCGGAATGGCCTGGGCGTCCAAACATCGCGATATCGGCATCGAAGCCTTCAGAAATCGTAAAAAACCCGAATTTCCGACCGAATTTGAATAATGAAAAATGTACCTGGTCAGTAACCCGTCTTTTTTTTATATCCTGCGGTCTACGTAATAACGGTAAAGAATATCTTTCAATACTTCCACACGATTATTGTTAACATCATCCCGCGTCATTCCAAGCAGTTCAGCATCGGATTCCGTGACGTACGCGATTGTCCTTCGACGTGCGATCATTACAGGATCCGATGTACCGGGATTCCTGCCTGAAACCTCCCAGTTCTTCAAACCTTCCCAGAACAACTCCCCCAGCCTGGAATTAATATTATCACCACGAACGATAAGTTCATCCCTCGTTTCAGCCGTAATGTAGAAAACCGCATCGCCACCGGCAGCGATAACGCCATACACACCTTCATCCGGAGGATTAATGCCCTCAAACAACCCATTCCTGAGCTGGTACTCGGTAACAAGTGAAACTGGTAGTTCATCCGCCTCAGGTTCGCTCTCATTTTCGACTCCCCCGGCGCGGTTCAAAAGGCTCTCTTCCCAGTCTTCGAACTTACCTGCCTCGCTTTCCGACAATGGCAAATAAAACCTCAGCGGTATATGGACCCGGTAAATTTCATCGGGAACGTCATAGCCCAGTTCTTCAAGGACCGTACGGATATTCGCGATCCGTTCATCGGGATGAGGATGCACGGTGAAATAATTTCCACCGGGTTCAGGTCGATGAATCGACTGCTGTTCGAGAATTCCCATAAGCTCGAGATACGCGACGGGATCGTAACCGGCCTCCACCATCCACCTTGAACCGGTAGCATCGGCATCATTTTCCGCGGACCGTCCATATGTTTCGACCATACTTGCCGCGATCATCTGCCCGGCCATCAATGCTTCCATTTCGCCGGTGGCGAGCATGGCTCCCAGCCCTATCAGCATTCCCCTTAGCTGCCGGTCTCCCATCCTTGAATGATGCCGGTGATAAACATGGGTGAATTCATGCGCCATTACACCTGCCAGCATGTCATCAGTCGCGCATGCATCGATAAGCCCCTTGAAAAAATAAACATGAGCGTCGGGAAGCGCGAAAGCGTTTATCGCGTCATCGTCGAGTACCCTGACAATCAGCTCCCTGTTATCATTTTCATATTCCGGAATTACAAGGGCCAGCCTGTCCCTGATCCGCTCCACTCGCCCGACAACTTCAGGATCATCAACAAGGCCAAAATGCGTTTCGATTTCTATAATGTAATCGGATTCTACCCCATCCTCACTGCCCTCTTCCTGTGAAATGGCAGCGGGATACGGTATTAAAAATACTGGCAGGAACAGGATAATGATGAATCGGAAGAAAATTCGAGATGGTTTAACCATGTCCATAATTATTACATGACACAACAGGGAAACAAAGGTTCAGAGCACGATTTGTAACAAGAGCTCGTAATTATCTGGTATGCTTACCAGTCACAGGGTTAAAAAATACTTGTCACCGATGATTATCTGGTGAGGATTTGAA
>DAOVJF010000461.1 GCA_030673355.1 Planctomycetota bacterium
GTAGACATCGATCAGGATGTTCGCGGTCCCGCCATGCCTGGTTATATTGTTAGACAGAATGTTGATTGACAACTGGTAAGGTTCAAGTGAGTTGGCGGATTTGGCGAAATCAGTGTACGGATTGGTCACCGGCCATGTCAACGGCATTTGCCAGCATGCGTCGACCGAGTAGCCGAACCGGAAATAAGTAAACTGCTTCACATCGAGTTCATAGGTCCGTACATCGGTATGCTCCTGCCCCGGGTAAAGAAGCATTCCCTGTTCGTGAGAGTAAAAAAGCTTGTAAGGATGAAGGTTTCCAACAATAAATTTTTCTTCCGGCGGCGTCATCCGTCCCCGAAGATATTCATTCATCATATAGCCTTCAAAGGAGGTTTCACGATTGTAATGTGTCGTGTACCCGTCGGGATTTAAAATAATCCTTGAAGCGGATAACGGAACATCCTCTCCGAACTTATTCCTGACCGAATGAAGCGGGAAAAACGAACCGGGATCGGCATCGAAAATCAAAATCCCCCGAGTGTCATGAGCGGTAAGGTCCAGCCTGTCCGGAGGATATGGATGCCTGATCGCGAGATCTACAAGAAGCGTTCCCTTTGGTGACCACTCCAGGTGCGGAATATAGACACAGTCGAGACAAGCCCAGCCTTCGAGCATATGAAGAATATTGAAATGAAGCTCAGCCTGGCGTGTGGGAATAATCTCCGCTGTCATGTTAGCGACGTCAATTTCTATATCCCAGAACCCCATACTGAACCGGTTAGCCGGCATGTTGCCGTCCCATTCCCCGGTAATTTCCATCTGACCGGAGCTAGGGGCGCCAGGGGCTAATGGGTTCCCGCTTTTACCGCATCCGATAGCAACGACAATCAGGAGTATCAGGATCCCTGCCAGTGAAAAATTTAACATTTTATATCGAGAGACGTTCACAATTAGCCTCCTCGGATTACCTGGATTTCATTAGCGCCGGACAAGTCTTGTCGGCATTTGCGGATACGATGAAGGAGTGTCGTAAATTTCAAAATTTCAATAAGCGCCCGGCTGCCAAAATATTACTTATGCTTTGACCGCCGAGCGCATTGTTATCTCACAATCTATCAGTACAGCCTTACCGTTTAATAGAAGAATTCAAACGGTGTCAAGTAATATTTATCGGAAGCATCTCTAAGAAGTACAAACACCTCGAAGAACTGGTGATCGACATCCATAGCCACCGCTTTCATGCTGGAGGCAAAATCCAATGGAACCGAGTTGGTAACGTAAATGGGGACCAGCGGATCGTTGGTTGGATTATCCGGATTCGGATTTAGCGGATCATAGAAAGCGAGCCAGTAAGAGATATCATCCGTCATAAGGACACATAACCAGTTAAACTGCGCTGTTGTAGTGTCAATCAACGTGACATTATTCGTGAATGCCGGGACGACCTCGCAGTCAACAGCGTATCCGCCCGGGAATTCCGATTTGATACCAAAATCCGTCAGGTTCCAGAAGAATTCGCTCGGCAGGTTCGAGAAATTAATCTTGAATCCTTCCATCTCACTGGTCGCAGTGGTCGGGTTGCTCTCAACAATATATACCGCATACCAGTTGTGCGGGAGTTGAAGAATATCAGAAGCCTCAGTATCGATACCGAACTTCAACCGTTCAGCGCCATAGTAAATTTCACCGGGCACACCGCCGACATTTCCAAGCGGGATATCGGCCCTGAATACATTCGGGTTAGCCGGTTGTACATATGGCGATGATACGTTGATCACATGTCCGACAGTCGGAAGCGCACCTGATTCGTAGGCGAACAGGCCATATACGGGATCACCGTAAACGTTGCCCATTCCAGCCGTCACGTCCCTGATCGTTTCAAGGAAGGCATTCGGGTCGCCTGGTATCCAGGTGCCGGAACTCCAACTGTAACCGTATAACCCAAAAGGAGTGAACATGTTGATTGCGTGTTTGATTTTGTAATTACCATCTCCGACGCTGCTTGTCGATGCAACGCCTGTCCAGCCAGGATTATTGCAATCCATCGCATGCGGGTAGAGGAGCCACGAAGGTGTCTGTGGATAACCCGCGCGGATCTGTGCTGAGTTAAAGGTCCTGTTCCATGCGATGAACCTGGTATTAATATCATCGAACATCAGCAGTTCGGGGTCATCACCGAACAGTTGAGCGGCTTCTTCCGGATAACTGAATACCGCGATATCCGGTTGGCCGGTAGACAAAGTCGATGGCGTCAGGTATGGAGGTAACAAAGGCGTATTCACCCAAGAACCATCACCGTCCCGGTCTCTCCAGAAACCGGGTTGGTCCATTACAGGCAGTTTGAATATGTTGTAAGCCGTGAGGTCCGGGTTAACAGTAGAATTCAATGCGTCTTCCACCGCGACAAGGAGGTCGCTTCCACCATTGGTGGTGAGCGCACTACCCTTGGCATTAGGGATGACAATTTCGTACCTTCGCGAGTCGAGAGTCGGACTCATGATGTGGCTGTTGGGATCAATATCGATTTTTCCGAAGAACAGGTCGGGAGCTTCAACCTGGATATGCTTGAAGTCGCTTGTATCCTGCCAGTCGAAAACATCAAATTGAACAGTTGCCGCACCACCGATTTTTGTAAGAGTATTAGCTGTGACTGTTGCTGAAATCTGGTACGGCTCCGGGCAGTTTGCGGAGAGCGTGAAATCCAGCCAGGCATCACCCGTTGTGTCGATTGGTGGGTCCCATGAACAGTCCACCGAATAAGCAACTGAAAATGGCCCGGGTCCGACCTTGAAGTCGAACTGCCTGACCACTGACTGGTTCGGCTTAAATACACGATTTTTATCATCGGAATGGTATTCCCGGAAC
>DAOVJF010000069.1 GCA_030673355.1 Planctomycetota bacterium
AAATTCCCGGGGCGCGTATTCGAGATAATCCTCCACGCCCGAAAACTGGTTCAACTTGCCGGGATATTCAGGCGAGAACCGTATGCATTTCCCGCCATCAACAACAGTTTTTCCTAGCCCCAGTGAAACGTGCACAACCCCATCCCCGGATTTACGGCCGGATACCGGATAGAAATCATACGATCTGGCCGTACCCGAAATATCCGGGTATAGGTAATCGCCGTGACGTTGCCCGACCACTTCCTGGATTACAACAGCCATCTTTTCCTCTTCCAGCCGATTCGGTGTAACCTCGAAATAACTCCTCGGATCGGCATAGTATGTGGAAGCGTAGACCATTTTGACCGCGTTACACAATTCAACGAGTCGGATTTCAAGGTCCTCATCATTGTTCGGAAGCATGTACGTCTGGTACATCCCGGCGAACGGCTGGTATGACGCATCCTCCTGGAGGCTCGATGACCTGACTGCGAGCGGGTAATTCACCCTTTCCAGGAAATCCCTGAGCATGTTCTTTGCGTCATTGGGAATTTTCGCGTTCAGAAACGCTTCTCTCGTTTTCCTGTCGTCTGTCTCAAGCAGGATTTTGTCCGTAAGCTCATTTTCCTCCATGAACCGGTCGAAAACCTCTGTGGTCAGGACAGTTGTTCGCGGTACGAATATCCTGACGTCCGGGGATTTAAGTTCCGCGATATATTTCTCAAGCTGCGAATTGATAAACCCCAGCCCACGGCCCTTGCCGCCAAGCGACCCGGAACCGATCCTTACAAAATTGCTGCCGGTATGAAATGTTCCAGTCGAGTAATCCACCATCACACCCGCTCTTTTTTCAATCAGGTGTTCGTCAAAAAGGCCTATCAGGTATTCCCTGATACTCTGTATGTCTTTAAATTCCTGGACCTGCCGTGGACGCAACGCCCTCGCGAGGTCGAACTCCGTGCGGGCCATCAGCCAGAGTGAGAAATGATTTCGGGTTACATGATATAGCAGCGACTCGTCCGGGACTTCGTGGAGTAATTCTGCAAGGCTCTGGAGATTCCCTGCCCTTCCGATAATTTCACCATCCAGCATGCGGAAAATAAAATCCCCGAAGCCAAGGTGTTCGCGGATAAAATCCTGCACATCCCGCAAAAGCGTCGGTGAATTCTTGTTGATGAACTGGGCACCCAGATCAAATGCCGCCTTTCTGTGCACGTCATCGGATGACTGCACCAGCACCGCCCTGTCCCATGTTTCCTCCCGTACCATCTTCGCGAAATTTAACCCCGCTTCTTTATCCATCTTCCCTTTGCATGGAAAGCTCACATCCGTAATCACACCAAGTACATTGTCCTGGTACTTCTTGTACCAGTCCAGTGCTTCCTCCCAACATGTGGCAAGAAGGATTTTCGGACGGGCGCGCATTCGGATGAATTTCTCCATCCGGTTCAACCCTTCCCTCATTAGCTCCTGTGTCTGGATTACAAGCTCAGTGTAGAAAATCGGAAGATAGGACGAATAGAAATTGACATCGTCCTCGATCAAAATAATGCATTGTACATCCGCGACCCTGACATCGTGCTCCAGGTTAAATCGATCCTCGATATACTTGATTATCGTGAGGAACAGGCGGGCGTCACCGTGCCAGGTGAAAATCCTGTCTACAACATGGTTATCGTCCATCGCCTGAAGATGCTTAAGCTCGCGTGTGTGGTATGCAAGGAGCACCACTGGCAGGTCCGGCCTGTCTTTCTTTACCCTCCTCGAGAACTCAATTACATCCATATCCCCGACCCGGGGCATTGAAATTATCAAATCGAAAGGATATTGCCCCAGTTTTGCAAGCGCTTCATCGGCGGTTGAAGCTCTCGCGATCCTCGGTGCATATCGAAGGTTTAGTTCCAGGTATTCCGATAGAAGAATCTCCGTCAGGCGACCATCCTGCTCGAATGTAAAAGCATCGTATGGGCTCGATACAAGCAGTAATGTCCGAACCCGTTTCGGCATAAGCGAAAACAAAGGTACGGAAATACTTGACGGTAAAACCGGTAGCCTTTCTAAAAACGAATCGGTCATTTCAAACCCTCATTTACTGCCAACACAGTATCTCACATATGTATACTGGGAGCATCATTTCACTCGTCGCCGAGTCGAAAGTGTCCCTGTCTAATTTTTCCATGGCTGTGGTTTAACGGCTTAATCTATCACCGGAAACTCTTCTAACCGGTCCTCCCGAGGAGTAAATAAGTCCGGCTCAAATCTTTCAGCCTCTTCCAAAGCCTCTGCTTCAGCCTCCATCTCATCCGTACTCAGCCCTGTCAGACGTCCCGATTCCCCCGGACCGGCGATAAAGTATAAAACTACATGGCCCATCCTGGCGATTTCCTCGAATCGCTCGGAGAATAATTCATCGTCCGGCAGTTCGATCTCAATCCTGTACTCCTGCCTTTCTGCAACTGCTTCATTAACAAGCAGAAAATCACAGCCAAGTTCATTGAGCCAGTCATAAAGTTCCTGGCTTGATGACGCGTGCTCCATGAATTCAGCATGATCCGCGTACCCGAATAACCCTCCGATAAGATGGCAATCGACGAGGAATCTCCGGCCTTCGCAGCTTAACCCGTAGATCTTGGTGTCATCTGTCAAGACCAGGCGTCTCGGATCGACATTTCCGGCGGCTACCATATCTTTCCCTTTTTGAATCTGGGTATTAATTACTTGATCAATTATTAAATACTCTGTTAACTGCTCCTTAAGATATAACGTCCTCGTTTCGTCGAGGAATTTAATATTTGTCGCGCCTACTCCAAGTGAACTTGTAGTCCGGTAAAAGAAACTGAAGCCTAACGTTAAAAGCAGAACAACAGCCGCCACGTGGGTTTTATTTTTTACTGTAAATTTGTCGAGATGAAAAACTTCAGTGACGCCCCAGGCAGTCACAAGGCCGTGGATCGGATACGCGCTCACCATGTACCTGAGGTGCTGAATCTGTTCTCCAACCAGCCAGTAAAGGTAAAATACCAGGCTGAATATCCCATATAGCACGGCTGATTTCCGCCACCTTCGCACGAATATCAGAACAGGTGTTAATGCGAGAAGAAAAGGTCCCGCGGCACCGGTACTGTCCCTGAGAATCCAGGGGTAATTGTGATGGAATGTAAGATCCCATGGGGATGTCAAAAGCTTGACGAATGTCAGATCGAAATGGAAATACTTGAGCATCTCCGCATGATCGATTGCCGCGAGTTGCTTGTACTGGCTAAGCGTTCCGAATGTAAGCCCACCGAAAATGTCCTCGTAAAACGGGAAGAACGGGTTCGCGAACAGCACTATATTCCTGAGATACCATGGGGAGCCTATTATCGCTGTCCACAGGATTACCAGACCGATCGATCCCATTAAACCAATTGGCTTCCGGGGTTTTACAGGTTTAACGGCCTTTGTTATTTTGGCCTTAACCTTTGGTGATAGCTTGACCTCATTCTTCTTATTATTTTTCTTTATCTTATTATTCTTTTGATTCGTCTCGCTTTTATTCTCTTCGACCTCGGGTTCTTTAATTTCTTCCGGTGATATTTCGGCTTCAATTCGTTCCCATTTAAACCTTGGAAGGTAATACGCGATCGCCATAATTAAAACGGTAAACAGAACGGTTGGAATCCCGAAATACTTGACACCACATGCAAGTCCGCCTGCCGATCCGATCAGAACGGCCCAGCGTCGATCTTTCGTTTCAGCCCATACAAGAACTCCTTCCATAAGGAGCAATGTGTAGAAAACCAGGATATTTTCAACAAGCGCCACTTTGCTGTCCTGGTGAACTTCCCTGATGAGCAGGAACAGGATCGCGGCGATCGCTCCCGAACGCCTTCCAAAATATCGTTCTCCGGTTGTATAAATTACCGCTGCGGAGAGTATCGTATAAAAATACGAGAGCGACCCCCCCGGATCCTTTATCACCATCATCTGCAGCATCAACAGCATTTCCTGCAGTTGCGGGAAGCTGTTGAAGTGAATCCATGGATGATAAATGATCGCATGGTCGTTTAGATAATACCTTGGGGCTACCAGGTGATAGGTCAGCGAGTCGTAAGTGATTGTCGGATTGCAGACCAGGAAAAATGCGTTTGCGATCATGCCGGCGAAAAGCACGAACAAAGTCCAGTCGAGAAGGTCCCAGTCGAGCGGTCTGAGGCCTTTTTTTATAATTACCCACAGGTGGATTATGTGCTTGTAGCCGCCCGCGAGCAGGAAAATAAACAGTAATACGAAAATAAACGGATACAGGAGCTTCGCCAGGCCAATAAGGTAGGTGAGAACAGCGATCAGACCCATACCGATTCCGATGGCCCAGAGGCTTTCCTGGAGATCGCTTTTGAATTTCACGTTCACGGCGGTAATTGCAAAAAACATGCGGCCGAGAACATATCCTGCCAGGGCTATCACGAATACCAGGACCCACGGGAGTATCATGTATTTTGTGAAACCGGCAATATATTCAACCGCGACACTGAAATCGTACGCTTCACCGGCCTTGTAACGGTATATGTACTGCGACACCACCCAGAGGCAAAATACGCCCCACGCAATCAGGAGTTCCCTTCGCCTCGATTTTACTATTTCTATAAAATTATCCATAAATATTTATTTCAACTTGAATGTCCAGACGTAATAGTACGAATTTATCAATTCAAAATACTGTTCCCAGTCGGTCATAACCATGTCCCTGTAACCCGGTACCGCATAATGGGCTTCCTCACCCAGACTTATGCTGGCATATGGAACATTAACTATCAGGTAATCGATGTCGTACTCTTTCAACCAGTCATAAAGCTCACGGGCGGTGGAAGTGCGGTTCCTGTAAGTCTCATGATCTGCATACCCAACCTGGTTACCAACCAGTGTGAACTGGGCAAACCACCGGTACTGCTCCATGTAAAACCCGTACACCCTGACATCCCACGGGTCGCCTTCCTCCCCCGCTTCATCGCTGGCTATCTCGTTCATGTCCAGCACAACCTGGTATGCGTTCAAATGGTCGTTATAAAATTTAATTTTTTCTTCCTGAAGTACCGGGAATTTCCTCCGGGGTTCGCGGGGTATGACCATCCCCGCGAAATACGTGATCAGCAGGCAGAAAATTATCGTTAGGGAGAGCCATTGGCCCACGCTGCGGAATTTAAATGTGTCCGGTTTCAAACCCTGCCAGAAAAGGTATCCCGCAAGAACAGCCTGGAGTGAAAAAACGGGCATCATGTACCTTAAATGAAGCATCTTCTCGAAAAAGAACCAGTACCCGTACGTCGTGACTATCAGCGTGACAATCACGATTAATACTTTCGGTATTCTTTTTAAGAAAATTACGAATGGAAGTGACAGGAGAAACCATGGCCCGACAACCCCCGCACCCGCCTTATCATACGGACCGAAAGGTTCAAACGTGAGCATGTACGGGAGGCTGAGGAACCATAAAATCGTTTTTTTTGCCCCCAGGCTGAACATCAGGAGCATGCGGCTGTGCTCGATTTTCAGATCTTCAATGTACTCTGCGTATATGCCGCCATCGGTTGGAAAAACTCCCGAGAAAAACGGAAACACGGGATTGTGGAACCATAACCAGTTCCGGATGTACCACGCACAACTGACCAGGACCAGAAACACAATCGCCAACCCAAAATCAATCGCAAGCCGTTTGAACTCCTTTTTCCCGACAAATTCAAAAACCACCGCCAGAAGCCCGAGAATCAGCAGAGTGATTAACGCGGAATATTTTATCCCGCAGGCGAATCCCATCATCAGGCCAACAAGAATGGCAAGCGGCTTCGACGGTTTTTCTATATACCTGATCGTTGCGTAAGTTCCCAGGACCACCATGAGGGTAAGTCCCTGATCGATAAACGCGAGAGTGGCGAAAAGGAATACCTTCCTGATCAGCAGGTAAACCAGGGTTGCGATCAGTGCCGATCCCCTGTCGAAAAACCGTTTCGCCATCGCGAATACAGCCAGCGTTGTGATCAGGTGGCAAATTCCCATCAGGAACTGCGTGGCTCCCTCGGGAAGTACAAGCATCGACTGCAGGAACCACATCTCGACCGTCTCGGGGAAATTATTGAAATTTATCTCCGGATGAAATGAAATCCGCCCTTCGCGTATGTATGTCAGGGGGGCCGGCAGGTGGGAGTTAAGGCTGTCGAAGCCGTGCAGGGGGAAGAAAAATGTCGGCAGGCCCCAGACAATAATCCCGCCTATCATTATCATTATAACAATTTCAATCCTGCTTAATTTATTGTCCTGGGACCAGGATTTTTTTATGTTCTCAAACAGGTTAAGGATTTTCCTGTGCGTCAGTGCAACCAGGACCACTCCCAGACCCACGTGAAGCCATGCCTGAAGAAGCCCGATAGTGCCGAGGAGGAAAGTGCCAAGCCCGATTAGCCCGAATCCTGTAGCGATACTGAAAATAATATCGTCCTCGAGACTATCGATATCCTGTGAAATCCTCCCCAGATCGAGGACGAATCGTCCGAGACCGTAGGCGATTATCACGAATACGATCCCCCAGGCCGCCTCGATGACCACATTTTTGAAAAGGAATTCAGCGATCCTTGGGAGATCGGATGGGATGTTTTCAAGGCTGTGATGCTGATGGATATTAAAAAGGGCAATAACATACCCGGCCCACAAAATGAGGGCAAGTTGTACAATTCTTCGTGTTAAGGGTAACTCGATAAATTTCATCGCCGACTAATAGCCTCTTCGGCGGTTTGATAAATTACTACAGACCATGGCCGAAACAAGGCAGTCTACCATAACCCTTCACTATTGAAAAAACAAAATGGAGTAACATTAATGTCTATATATCAATCTGCTAATAAAGTATTGTAATTTCCTGACATCAATGGAGGTATCCAAGCGCGTCAAGACTGGCGCGTTCCTCCGGTGTTATCATGGTTTCTATCTCATCCATGAGGCTCGGTGGTATCGACCACAAATATACTCCGTGGCTGTTTGTCAATCGCGCGGTCGGATAGGACATCGATATCCTTTCATCGACCATCGTTACCGACAGCCCGGTGCCCACGATCGATTCGTCCGACGCACCAAGGTACCAGTCGAAATCCTTAGATGGTTCATCGATATATTCCGCTGTGAATGTTATTGTCGCATCCTCGGGCGTAACATTGAAATCCAGGCTGATATAACCCGTTGCACCGAATTCGACCTGGACCACTATCAGGTCTGATTCCAGGGCCTCAGCGATTACTACCCCGTTTGAGGCGTTGATGATATCGCTGAATTCTCCACCCGTTACTGTCGCCACAAGCTGGTATTTCTCAGGCGTTCCGTATCCCTCGAAGTTGTACATCCTTGCATGAAATCCAACCGATGTCTGCGCGGAATACATCAGTAGCTGCCTCATCAGGGATTCTCCCAGATCCATCCTGGTGAGAAACCTGTTGGATAACTCCTCGGGATCGCTGGCGAGATTGTAAAGTTCTGGTTCCCTGCTTTCACCAAAATATACGATCTGCTTCCAGTCGCCCTGTACGCACGCGCGTCGTTCGGTGGCATGAATACAATCTTCGATGAACATCAGGCGGGTATCAAGGTCATCGTGTTCTGCAAACAGGTCGAGTCCGACTACCCTTTCAGGGACCGGCAGCCCTGCCCACGCCAGGCAGGTCGGCATGACATCGATAAGGCTCATACGGGTCTCGAAAATTCCCGGGGGAATCCCCGGTAATTTCATCATTAAGGGCACATGCGTTACTTCCTCGTAAACCGCATGGCCGTGCTCGAATGCTCCGTGCTCCCAGAACTCTTCCCCATGATCCGAAAAAATAATTATCGCCGTGTCTTCGTAAATTCCAAGCGATTTAAGCTCGTTTATGAACCTGCCCAGTTCGGCATCCGAGTACGCGACCTCCCCGTCATAAAGCCCCCTGAGCTGGTCCTTTTCTCCATCGGTCAATATAACCTCTCCGGCGCGCACTTCGTTTGGCATGTCGAATTCGGTCTCGAACTGACCGTAGCCCTTCCGGTAAGTCGACAGGAATGGCTCGGGAGGAGCGTATGGCACGTGCGGATCGAAAAGGTGAATGTAAAGAAAAATATCTTCGTTGAAGTGGCGGTCGATCCATTCAAGTGCGAGGTCCACCTGGCCGCCCGCCGGATTCTGAGGAACGTGAGACATGTATTCATATCCCTGGAACATCCCCACATTGGCTGAAACATACGTATTATTAACAATCGAAGCCGTCCGGTAACCCGCATCGAAAAATACTTCCGCGATCGTCGTTTCTTCTTCCCGGAGCATTTCGGTGACACTGTCCGCTCCGATCTGTCCCGGGTACAAACCTGTTACCGTCGCGGCGCACGATGGAAACGTCCATGGGCTGGCGGTCTCGCAGTTCGCGTACCTGACAGAATCCTGAGCGAAATTATCCAGGTTTGGGGTGAGAATCGATCCTGCTCCATAAGCCCCCACCTTATCCGCGCGGAGCGTATCGATGCATATCATGATAGTCCGTTTCGGCTCCATTGTTTCTGGAATCTTGTACCTTGGATTGGCAAGGTATGTCAGCAGACTGGGGCTTTTTATATTTGGCTCAATCGTCAGCATTATTTCCAGGCCGACATACTCCTCAAGGTTTATCTCAACGTAATACCAGCTCGATACTATCGATTCCCGTACCCATACCGTTTCCAGCTCGGTTACAACCAGGGATGGCAGCTGTCGGCTGAAATTGAACCAGCAGTCCGGGTTCCCATAGGTTTCCATCTTGCACCCGATCGCACATGTAAAAACACTCCCCTCCTCAACCATCGGAATCTTTACGAAAATTTCACCCTGTCTTGGAAATCTGACAGCTTTACGGGTCTCCCCACCAAGCTTTATATCTTCAATCTCAATATCGAGGGGCTTGAATGCAAGCTCCGCCGTTGGATTACCCATAAGATCCATATCCTGGAAGTAATCGATACTTCTCGGGACGATCTCAGGGCTTTCTGAAGGACACCCGGTCAGGAAAACCAAAAGGAATGGAATCATTAAAATATTAAAAAATTGAATTTTTTTTACACGCATCGCTGTATTCGCCATCCTGAACAGGCTCTTTTTGTCTATTTGATTATTTAAATCCGTTAAAATGCCGTTTTTTGAACGCCAGCAGAAAATTTATTATAGCATAATCATTCATGATATTTATTCATCAAGGGCGTCCAATCCTCTTGATTTCTTTTGGCTAAAAGTCCACAATCCAGATTCCGTTACCAGGGAGGACCTGCTATGACAAATGGAATCCTGAAACCCGTACGGGCCATCCTTTCAGTCTATGATAAGGCCGGAATCATCGATTTTGCGAAAGCTCTGCACGGCCATGGAGTCGAGCTAGTTTCATCCGGCGGGACGGCGAAAGCAATTTCGGATGCCGGCATTCCTGTCATCGAGGTCGGCGATTATACCGGCGCTCAGGAAATGTTCTCCGGGCGGGTTAAAACACTTCACCCCAAAATTCACGGCGGGATTCTCGCT
>DAOVJF010000083.1 GCA_030673355.1 Planctomycetota bacterium
ATGATTTTAAATTGATTTTAATAAATGGAAATTCAATTGAGAAATATTAAACAGACAAGAATTACAGGCGGAGGATGTATCTCCGCCAGGCACCATAACTCTGCGAAACGGGAGGGGCCTTGTCCCAGGCCCCTCCCCGCCTGTTTAAATCTGACTCCAATGTTCGGCCATTTAAGGGAGTCCCAGGGGGGGAGATAAATTTTCTCCTCCCCTGGGTCCCGCGGTCCGTTTGAGATAAAACCTGAGTAACCGGAATGAAAAAGATGAAAGCTTACCCGAAGAAAACCCGTTTCGCGATCTGGGGGTACGGCGTTACCGGTCGCGCGCTGACCGATATCCTCAGCAAGCGTGGATACCTTGTAACGGTGATCGAGGACAAAGAGGAATCGGAATTTCAGAATTACACCGACGATATAAGCCGTCTTCGGAAGGAGGGGGTAAAATTTCATTTCGGAGGGATCGGGAATCTCGCCGATTTCGTTCCCAAGATTGCCGATGTACTTTCGCCATCGCCGGGGATAAAAGTTCCTGAAGACCTGGTTGAAAGTTTTGAGGAATCAAGAGTCCAAATCGCTGGGGAAATCGAGATCGCAAGCCGTTTAGTCGCGGGAAAAGTAATCGCGATAACGGGTACTGACGGAAAGACAACAACAGCGACGCTGATACATCACATTCTCACAACCGCAGGGGTACCCGCTCATGTCGCGGGAAATATCGGTTCTCCATTTATCAACCTGGCGGGTGAAACAAAATCGGACCATTGGCTGGTTGTGGAAGTATCAAGTTACCAGTTGGAGAGCGTACGGCTTTTCAGGCCCCATATCGCGGTTCTTTTGAATATTGCCGAAGACCACCTTGAGCGTCACGGCGACATTCGCACGTACACTCGCATGAAAGGACGGGTATTCATCCGCCAGCGAAGAGAAGATCACGCGGTGATCAACTACGACGATCCTGCCTGCCTTCAGGCGTACGGACAGGCTGTCTCCACTATGCACGGGTTCAGTTTAGCCGGCCCGATCCCAAAGGGCGCCTGGAGGGAAAATGGCGACCTTGTCGTCTACAGCAAGAAAGGTTTCAGGAAGGTTGTCAGTACGGACGACCTCCTGGCCAGCGGCGAACATAACCAGTACAACATGCTTGCCGCGATACTGGCCTGCAGGCTCGCAGGTGTCAGGGTCGAGAAAATCGCCGAGGGCGCCGTGACTTTCGAGGGCCTGCCCCACCGCATTGAAACGATAGGCAAAATCAACGATGCGCTGTGGGTGAATGATTCCAAGGCTACGAATATCCACTCCACTCTGAACGCGCTCAAATGCTTCGAGGAACCGGTAGTTCTCCTGCTCGGCGGTTACGAAAAAGGCCTGGATCTGACCTACCTGATTCCCTACATTTTCAGGCACGCGAGCCATGTGGTGCTCCTTGGCGAGACGCGAAATCGATTCCGCAAGGAACTTCGTGCCGCCGGATACACGAATATCACTGTCCGGAAAACCCTCCAGGAGGCCTGCCTTGCCGCCCAGGATATTGCGGAACCCGGCGAAGTGGTGCTGCTGTCGCCCGCGTCATCGAGTTTCGATCAGTTTAAGAGCTTTGTCGATCGCGGTGAAACTTTCAGAAAATGGGTTGAGAAAAAAATGAAGAGGACGGAGGCATGACAGAAGGCAGCCGAAAATTTGACGAAACCCTGAGGGCAACTTCAAAACGCGCATTGAATACGCTTCTTCTGTCTGTTCTATTTCTTACAGCGGCAGGATGGGTGATGCTTCTGGACGCCGGCGCCATATACAAGGGGATATACAATCCGGCGTATTTTTCCAGTCTCGTGGATACACGAATGCTTGCGATGTTCTCGGGTCTCGGGCTGGTAGGCATCGCCTGGTTGATCCCCCCGGCTTTTATAAGAAAATTAACATGGCCCGTAATCATACTGGCGGTAATTTTTCTTATTCTTATTTTCACGCCGCTTGGGGTATTCGAACGCGGCAGCCGGCGTTGGCTCAATGTCGGTTTTACATTCCAGCCGATCGAATTTGTAAAACTTGCGCTCGTATGGTTTCTCGCCGACCGTTTCGCCAGAATCGGGCAACTGTCGAAGGCGGGGATGAAACAATTCATTTTACCGGGGATCTTTGTCATCGGACTTGTGGCGCTAGTAGGCGCCCAGCCGAATTTGTCGGGCGTATTTTTTCTCATGGCGCTTACTCTCGCCATGGCGATCCTTGGCGGAATAAACTGGAAACCTGTAATGGTGATTATCGGCGGAGCGATGGTTACATTCGCGGGTCTGCTTGCCCTTAACTCGGATCGTTTAGCCCGGTTTGTGGCGTACGATCCTTTGTCCAACCTGTCGGACACGGGCTACCAGCTCAGCCAGTCGTTATGGGCGGTGACGAACGGCGGTTGGTTCGGACGGGGGCCGGGCGGATCGATCGCGATGTACTCCCTGCCCGATCACACGACCGATTTCGTTTTCTCAATACTCTCTGAAGAATGGGGATTCGCGGGAGGAACGCTGGTGATCCTGTTGTTCGCACTTGTTGTGTACTCAGGATTCCGGATCGCGCTCACACAGAATGATCCGTTCAGACTCCTCCTGGGATGCGGCATTGCATCGATCATCGGAATCCAGTCGGCGGTAAATATCGGTGTTGTACTGGGGCTTCTCCCGACCACCGGTGTACCGCTTCCGTTCATTTCCGCCGGGGGGTCCAACCTGATATTATCCCTGGGCGCAATCGGTTTACTTATGAATCTCTCCCGCACCGCGGGCGAACATTACCAGGCCAAAGCAGTACCGGAAACATCGAACGGGAAAACTTTACGATATACAAAATCAAATCGAACCAGGAATAAAATTTCAAATCGTTCATCGAGGAAAACTCAGAAGTCCCGGAACTCTCTTTCAGAACGTAAGAGAAGAAGGGTTCGCCGGACGGGGACATAAATTTATTTGGAGCGCATTTTGCCAGGAACCAGTGAAAAAATTAATAAACTCCATCAAAGGCTTGATGACAGCGGTTTTCCCGGGAAGATCACCCGGGACGTTCCCATAGCCCCACTGACCTGGTACAAGGTCGGCGGGAATGCGTCAGTTTTGATCGAAGTGGACAATATTGAAAACCTTATCAATTTAAAATTCATTCTGGACGAACTCTCCATACGCTGGATGCTTATCGGGGGCGGCGCGAACCTTTTAGTTTCGGACGACGGATTTGAGGGCGCGATAGTAAAACTCTGTGGGACATTTTCCGAGATGCAGGTCGATGTTGATAACACGAAAATATGGTGCGGCAGCGCGGTACCCCTTCTTAACCTGGTCAGGGAAGGTTCGCTTATTGGAATGACGGGAATCGAACGACTGGCCGGGATACCGGGATCGGCCGGCGGCGCGATTTACATGAACGCCGGGACATTCGGCGAATTTATCGGCGGCCTCATCGATTCTGTGGACATTCTCGCGAGCGATAACACGGTGCAGACCCTCGGACCGGACGAGTGCGAATTCACATACAGGACATCAAGGTTTCAGCATTCGGATGAGATCATCCTGGGATGCCTTGTTGTTTCGGACAGGGGGAATCCCGGGGAAATTTCAGCGGAGATTGAAAAGCGGATAACTCGTCGCAAAGAGACGCAGCCGATTGAGATCCCAAGTTGCGGATGCGTATTCCGGAATCCGGAAGGCGAAAAATCGGCGGGATTTCTAATAGAGGAAGCGGGGCTTATGGGAACAACAGAAGGCGGCGCAGTAATCAGCGATAAGCATGCAAACTTTATTGTTAACACCGGAAACGCAAGCGCATCCGACATTCTTCATCTCATGGCGCTCGCCAGGGTAACCGTCCGCGAAAAGTACGGCGTAACCCTTAAGCCTGAAGTCGAGCTGGTCGGGAGCGACGACTCACTGGAGGTGATCCTCGATGCGCGGGGTAAAAAAGAAAAAACATAAACGCACCGGGTCCGGTCTGACGATGCAACGCACGAAAGACCGAAAGGATAAACGTCCACGGGAAAAATCATCTCAAAGGCCGAGGGAGCGAAGGGATGTAATGTTCCGCCTCCTGATTCTCCTTGCTTTGTTCTCGATGGCGTTCTATGGAATCAGCGCGAAAGGGACATGGTTAAGGCACGTTGAGGTCAGCGGCGCGGTAATTTATACGGACGATGAAATAATTGCGCTTGCGGGGCTCGATGAACTCGACGGGCTATGGACGATTGCCGTCCCTGTCGAAACGATATGCGAATCGCTCGAAAAGATTCCGCTGATCGAACGCGCCGAAATTCTTTACTCCGGCATCAACTCTTTCAAGATAAAAGTAACCGAACGCAGGGGTGTGGCAGCGGTCAATCGCGGCGGTTTCCGGCTTGTCTTCGACAGGACCGGTGTACTGATCGATATTATGCGACCGGAAGAATTCTGCCCGGTGCCGGAAGTCAGCGGGGTACCGCCAGGGCTTTTAAAGTTCGGAGGTAAACCTTTATGCATGCAGGGGGATGCGTGGCGGCTTCCGGAAAATTCCGCGCCTCCCGGCATAATGGAAACACAGTTCGACAGGCTCATACAATTACGATACTTCCTCGACCGCTATACTCCTGACAGAGATGGATTTCTGGACTTGATTTTCATGGATGAAGAGGGAAATCTGACTGTCGAGTACCAGGATTGTCCGCCGGTTCTGCTCGGGGAATTTGACAGTCCGGAAATCCAGGTTAGAAGGCTGATCGCGGCGCTCAACGATGAATTTCTCATGAATACTGAACGAACACGGGACATAGATCTGTCATCGGTATTGTTCCCCTGTTATCACGTTAACGATGCTTACCTTACACGGGACGAGCAAAGGCTTATCGATCAACTTGACGAGGAACGGGAAACCGATGAACGTGCAGAATCGGACGGGGAAGCGGAATCGGTTGAGGGCGATAGTTGGGAGGATGCGGATAATGATGAAAGTGGTATTATAGGGGAGCGGATATTTGACCTCGGTTGAGGTGGGTAATGAAATGAAATCCAGTACGAATGGAAACAGGAAAAAACGGCTTTCGGGGATGACCTTGATACTCAGCCTGGCGCTCGGCATTATGCTCGCGCTCCCGTTCAAGGTGATTCCCCGGAACTCCGGAGAACCGCTGCCGTCGGAGAGCAGACAGGAACTCCTTAATCGCATGTCAAAAATCGAGGAAGAAAACCTGTTGCTGGTAACCGAACTCGAACAAGGCCGCGGGACGATTGCCTCGCTCGAGGAATCACTGGCCCAGGGAGAGGAAGCGTCACAGGGGCTTTCCGACCAGATGTCACGTTACCGGATTCTGGCTGGACTCGATCCTGTACAGGGACCGGGAATCAGGCTGACCCTGAGCGAGCATGAATCGCCTGCAATCCCGGGCGCCGATATCGCGAACTACCTGATACACCAGGAAGACCTTTTAAATATAGTGAACGAAATATGGCTGGCGGGAGCGGAAGCGATCGCGATACGTTCGCGCAACAGGACCGAAAGATTAATAAACACAAGCACCATTCGCTGCGTGGGAAGTCTTATAGATGTAAACAATACTCGTATGACGCCGCCTTTCGACATTTTCGCGATCGGCGACGCGGACGATCTGTACAACGCACTGACAATGCCATGGGGAGTCCTTGAACCACTCGAATTTTACAACATCAGCAGTGAGATTGTAAAAATGGACGACATGGTTTTACCGGCATACAGCGGAAGCACAATTCTCCAGTACGCACGGCAGGTAGAGGAGGCGGAGTAAATCATGTGGGCAATTCCCGTAATGGTAATAATTGGTTTTACAATCGGTTACTTTTTCAATATCCCCTTCAACCTGGCAGGCAGCAAATACCTGGCGCTCGGTTTCCTGGCGCTCCTGGACAGTATTTCATATGGGCTTGTTCGTGATCTCTCAGGGCAGAAAGGCAATAACGGTCCGATACTGATCAGGCTTATAATTGGATTGGTTCTGGGTGGTTTCATAATATTCTTCGGTGAGAAAAGCCAGACAGATTTATACCTCGTAGCATTATTCCCCCTAGCTGTGGGATTTGCGTTAAATATGTACAAGTTTTTGCCGAAATAATATAATAGTTTGTGCATTTTTTACTTGCTAACGGCAAATCCCGGGGCTATAATTCCCCTGTTTTCTAAACATTATTAATAAGATCGACTGCATAAACTTATACAACCTTGCACTGTGAACGTATCAGAAACCATAGTTGGTATCGACGTTGGAACGACGAAAATTTGTACCGTGGTGGCCAATCTCGATCCAAACGACACGCTGACCATCAATGGGATCGGCTGCGTTCCATCGCGCGGAGTGCGCAAGGGCAAGGTAATCGACCTCGAACGCACGATATCGTCAATACATGAATCAAAGCTGCAGGCGGAGACAATCACCAACACCGATATAGTTTCAGCGTATGTCAATGTCACGGGAGCACATGTCCAGGCGGAGCCGGCGAGTTCGGTAATCGCGATCTCCGATCCGCAGAAGGGAATAACGATCGAGGACACGGAGAATGTTCTCGAACAGGTTCAGCGGGTGGATATTCCAGACGGCCGCCGGTTGATCGACCTGCAGGTACGGGATTTTACAGTCGACGGCATGGCGGGGATAAGCGACCCGGTCGGCCTGACTGGAATGCGTTTAGAAGTAAACGTTCTACTGATTACCGCCGATGCGAGGTATCTCGAAAACGTTTACCGCGCGGTGAATCATGCCGGAATAGATGTAAATAATATTATACTGGAACCGATCGCAAGTTCTGAAGCGGTACTCAGTGATGAGGAGCGGGAGTCCGGAATCGTGTTACTGGATATCGGTGGAGGCAGTACCGATATTGCTGTATACCGCAATGGTGTCCCTTCACATCTAGCGATCTTCCCCGTAGGCGGGGACCATTTCGACAGCGACCTCGCGTACGGCATTGGAATCAGCACCCGCCAGGCAGAACATATCAAAATCAAGCTTGGCGGCCTCGGTGAGAAATTCAGATCAAGTGAAGACATAATCGAGATAACGAAGATGGGCGGAGACCGCAAGGAAACCATTCCGTTAAAGATTATCCCTGAAATCATCTACCCGAGAATGGAAGAGATATTCTCTCTTGTCAGCGCCAGCCTGGAATCGAGCGGTAACGCGAATAAGCTGGCATCGGGAATGGTTATAACGGGGGGAACCTCGCTCCTGCCGGGAATCACCGAGATGGCATCGGAGGTTTTCGGAATGCAGGCCAGGATCGGGTATCCGAGGGACATCGGGGGACTAAGCGAAGACTTGAAGAACCCGATATATTCGACGGCTATCGGGCTTGTCAAGATTGGGGCGATGGAAACACTAGAGAAAGCAAATGGCCGGGTTCCATCAGGAGTAAACAACATACTTGAAACTGCGGGAACCTGGGGAAAAAATATTTTAAGATTTATTTTACACTGAGTAAGCCGTAAAAAATCCGAGCAATCGTATGCGGCGAAGAAAGGGTTACATCCTTACAAATCGCAAGACGGGAGAGCCAAGTGGCTGAGAACAACAATCTAACGAACTTGAATCCAAACGAGGACGCTGAGAAGGCGAAACGGATGGAAAGGAAAAAACTTACCCTGCCGTTGAGCCAGGTTCCGATCGATCTTCGACCGAAGAAGCAACAGCAATCGAAAAATCCTGCCCGGATCAAGGTGGTCGGAATCGGCGGCGCGGGCGGAAACGCGGTGCACCGCATGATGCAGGCCGGACTGACAGGTGTACAATTTATCATAATAAATACCGATGTCCAGGCGCTCGACCAGCATCCAGCGATGGAGAAGATCCAGATAGGCGAGAAGGTAACGCGCGGCCTGGGATGCGGAGGCGATCCGGAGGTCGGCCTAAAGGCGGCAAGTGAATCGAAGACGGAGATCGGAGAGGTGCTTGATGGCGCCGACATGGTTTTCATCACTTGCGGCATGGGTGGAGGGACCGGCACCGGCGGCGCCCCGATCATCGCCGAACTCGCGAAAGAGCGCGATTCCCTGACGGTCGGTGTTGTGACACGTCCGTTCTCTTTCGAAGGCGGCAGGCGCTCCCAGATAGCCGAAGATGGCATCAACCGTCTCAGGGAAAAACTCGATACGCTTATCACGATACCCAATGACAAACTTACGGATGTTGTCAGTCCGGAGACGACGTTAATGGAAAGTTTCGAGATCGCGGACGATATACTGCGTCAGGGAGTCCAGGGGGTCAGCGACCTTATCACAATTCCAGGGCTTATCAACCTGGACTTCGCGGATGTGAAAGCGATCATGTGGGAGGCCGGAACGGCGTTGATCGGAATCGGCCAGCAGGCCGGCGAGGGACGCGCTGTAGAAGCCGCGCGCCAGGCTATTACATCGCCCCTCTTAGAAACCTCTATCGAGGGGGCAAATGGTGTGCTTATAAATATTACGGGCGGACCCACCCTAACTCTCAATGAGGTGAAGGCAGCCGCGGATGAGATTTTCAATGTCTCCGACCAGGACGCGAACATTATTTTTGGAGCCGTGATCGATGAGCGTATGAAGGACTACGTCAGGGTAACCGTGCTCGCCACCGGATTCGATGACATAAGGCCGGAGCCCAAGATTCCCATGCGCGAACGGATGAAGGATGCCGGGACCGGCGTGAATGATATGATAGATGAGGAAGAGCTTGATATCCCCGCGTTTCTTCGAAGGGGAAGTTTTTCCGGTTAAAGGTCTTGCGCTCAAGGTCGATAGAAGCATATAATGTAAAGGACTTAATATTTCAATATAGAAACCATGGTTTTTATAACGGGTATTAAGAAACGAAGAGGAATTATCATCAAAAAGTAATATATGAGGTCTGCACTGCAACGGGTTTATCGTTGGAGCGCAAAAATCTCAACCGTTGAAGTTATGTACTAAATTTGCCACCCCACCCTCTTCCTTCCGACGCGTCCCAGTGAAATTTCCGGGGCGCGTCGCTTTTTTTGGGTGATATTATTGCGGACGGGCCATCCACGG
>DAOVJF010000130.1 GCA_030673355.1 Planctomycetota bacterium
CCGGGCGAGTTAAACCAGACGATCCTGACTTCCGCTGGAGGGGACGATATTTTCATCGCGCGTTTCGCGCCGTAGCTAAGGGCTTCAGATACCGTTTGTCGAATAAGACCGGCACGTGCGCCGCCATTTCCCCCATAATCTGTCCTATTAGTTAGTAGAGACGACCATCTCAACGCGTGGCGTCGCTGGGTGCGCCGACATTCCTGTCGGCATCCATTAATAAGGAATTATTTAATAGAACCCGCCTTAGGTTTAACCGTTATGTGCTGATTGTCGGATTTCGCCTTGTTGTAAAGCAGGGTTAAAAACCAGACCACAATCCCGACAATAAAAACCCGTACTGACGCGGTCATTATCGGAAGGAATGCCATCGAGTATCTCGCGCTGCCCTGCTCTTCGGTTAGTAGCCGGTTCAAAAATTCATTGACCGGACCAAGCACCACTCCCGCCACAGCCCAGACAAGCAGCGACCATAAGACCCAGATTATCGAGAGAATAAACACGAAAATTAAAACGTCGGCTGGTTTTTTTAACACTATCGCAACCAGGATAAATATGAGTATCAACGCAATGAAAAAAAACACCGGCGTCCATCCGCTATTGAGTCTAATGCTTGCATTGCTCGAAAAATCGGGAGTGCTGTCGGTCGAGGTCCCGTTTAATTGCAATTCAGTCCCTGTCAGTAAAATGGGACCGTACAGAAGTTCTATGGCGGTGAACGCGGTTTTCTCATCCTCAAGGCGGACCGGGAAAAATTCGGCTTTATATCCCGACACCACCGATGAAATATAGGTCTCTTCCGTTGCCCCGACCAGGACTGTATCCCGATCATCACCCCGTTCACGGTCCGAATCGACCTGCGCGTCGAAAGTCAGCCGCATGGCAAGCGACATGGCAATCGGGATAATAATACATATACCCAGGATCAAGCCGGATAAAATAAAAAACCACAATATCCTCGACCACGGATTGGGCTTTGTTTTTAAACTAATTGGTCTTCGAGGTGCCTGATCCCGCGCGGTGGGGGGTCCTCCATCGGGTTGCGGCCTGTGCCCTTCGTTGTTATCCATCCTCTTGGTCCTCCAATTTTCACACGATCAATGGTTTGAGCGATTTGAAAACATCTTCAAACTCAACCACCGATAAACAGTAACCATCGGTCAGCAGTCCTTCAACCGGATCCGGGTGAACGTCGATGATAACCCCCGCTGCTCCCGATGCAAGTGCGGCTTTTGAAATACTCCCGACCTGCCCGGCGGATTTCGCGACCCTTGAAGGATAAATCAGCAATGGGAGCGGACAGGTTTCATTCATTTTTGTAACCCAGGTCAAATCTATTTCAAGGTTCTCCCCAACCTGCCTGCCCGTCTCCACAAGGGCGACATACTCGTTACCCTTCTCGACAATCATGCCCGCGGCCTCAAGCCAGAGCTCGTTGGAAGCATCGGGATGCCTTTCTAAAAGGACCGGATCGCCGATTTTCGCAAGCTGTTCCTGAAGGCCGGTATCGAACATGAATTCGCCGGGGATATGATATGCGACCGCGTTAATGCTGGCCAGGGCGCTCCTGGGGCCGAGTTTCTCAACCATCCCGGTCGACATAATTCCGCTTTTTCTGGATATCGCGTCAATAATTGCGCCGGTACGTTCATAGAGCGCTTTTGCAGCCAGGGTGTCTGTCGGTCGGTACGGACCGGCCTTGTACAAATTCACACCGATTGTCGCCAGCCTGGATGCAATTGACACAGCATGCTTCTGGCTTTCAAGGTAGGGGCTTCCCGCGATCACGACGGGCCTTGAACCGGTGCCGATCCACCTGTTCCCGCACTTGATCTTTACTGGCTTCAGGCTGGCCAGGGGATCATCCGGGTCCACCGGGAACGATACATGGGCGACAAATTCCATGTGCCTGAGTTGATGGTAGAGCTCCTCCAGTTTTAAAATTTCAGCGCTTTCAACAACAAGGTAGCTAGTTGAAAGTTCCTGGATGAATTTGTACTGGACTTTTAATGCCTTGCATCGCTCGGTGATCTTTCCGACATCGCTGAGACTTACCCTTGGGGTGAATCGTACGAGCATGGGTTTATTGTAGCAGACATGGGGGATTCGTGGTACGAAAAAGACAGGCTTGCAGCCTGTCCTACAAATAAGCTTTAAATTTATTCCGGACTAAAGTTAAAACCGCGTTGCAGGACTTATGCGCCAGACTGACGACTATGAACTCCGGTGCCGGACTTCCAAGCTAAATTTCAGTGCCAACTTCTCAAACGATGAGTGCCCTTACAAAACGCCGGATAAATCCTGCAAAATAAATATTGAATAAATCCAACAAATCTACTAAATCTATGGATTACCGTTTAAAACGGACCATCGTTTATTATTGCCCGACTCCGATGGATTTATATGCAGCGGAAGACGCTGGTCGGGCAATGTTTTCGGTCTTTTAATATTCAACAGCCTTTTTATCGCATTGATCATCCGCTTTGCCTGCATGGGTTTACTGACCACCTCGTCCGCGCCCGCGATAATTGCCGACACAAGCGTATTCTCATGAGATCCGCCTGCAAGCGCGACCACGACAATCTCCGGGAGGACATCCCTGATCCTGGAAACCAGCACCAGCCCGTCGATATCATTTACATCGAGATCGACAAATACCATCTCGGGTTTGTATTTTTCCACAAGCTTTAAACCCTCGATACCGCTATCGGTTATCCCGACAATTCTAAGTCCCGCCTGGGGACAAACGAGCATCAGGGATCTTCCGACAAGCGGGGTACCGCAGATCGCGACTGAATTTCTGGATCCCCTGGACGCTTTCCGCGCCGATTCTTCAACATCCGGCGTTATCAGGCCAAGGGTTTTTCCTTCAGCTTCCGGTGCGGGTTCATACAACGCAAGACGGTCGTACAGGCCGCGAATCTCGCTTTCCCTTTTCGCGAGAAGGTCCATACATGCCGATACAACATCCAAAGCGTCTTCATAAGAGAGTTCTTTCATTTGAACAACTCACCTTTACTTGAATTAAATCCACCCGTAGCCCCATTCAAAAGGGACAAATATCCCTACATACTTAATGTCCTTTGATCAAACCTAATAAGTGCATAAATTGGAGGGAAAAAACCTGCTAAACAAATTTTTCGTGAATATAAAAAAAAGGATGTGTGCCCTGTCCCTATTCCATAACGCGCCAGCCGCCGAACTCCTTCGTCGTGTGGCCTTCGGTAGCAAGGTCGTACAGCATATTTGAGAGGTCTATATAGAGGTCTTTTTTCTCCAGCTCATGCAGCCAGCGGATCGGTATCGACTGCGCACCGTTAAACGCCCCAGAAAGCGCTCCGACCATGCTGCTGATTGTATCGGCGTCACCGCCTGCATTCACAGTACAGATTACAGAAGATTCAAAATCAGCAGGGTGCACGAGAAATGAAAATAATGCTGCCGGCAGGGACTGGAGAATGAACCGTCCCGTACCCATATTAACCAGTTCCCTGATATCCGCGTCGAGGAAAATGCTCCGATCGAAATGCATGATTTCCTGCGGTCCGCCAGGAACAACAAAGGCTATCTCCTCGATCTGGCGGCCCTTAAGCCGGGGTATGAGGTCTTCTAGGACATGGCCAACCTGCTTGTTCAAACGAGCCGCTGTCTCAGCCAGGTCGGTGATAAAATCGATTGGATCGAAAGTATCATAATCGGCAATTAGAAGGCGTTTGATTGCAATTGCGAAAATCTGGGAACCGGCAATCGCCAAGGGATCGATATGTGTGGGTATCGACGAGTCCGCGGCTGCGCGCAGTAATGTTTCCTCATCGCTCCTGCAATAGAATAAAGACAATGGCGGTATTCTCGCGGCTGCTGAATTGCCAGCCGAAAACTCCCCGCTTCGTTTCCAGAATGTCCCCTTGTACAACCGCCTGGCGGCTAAACTGACGCTCTGGCCCACACCACGCCCCGCTTCCTCACCCTCATCGATCCGGCGCATCCAGTCACCGATCATATAAGCGAAATGCGAAGGGTCGAAATGCTCATTCTGGATAATGCTCTCTGCAAGGAGCACCGCCATTTGGGTGTCGTCCGTTACCAGGCCGCGACCGAGGATGGTTGTCTGGAAGTCACGCACGAATCCAAGACTTGCGCGGATCGTTTCATGAGACCATTCTTCGACCGGGGCGCCAAGCGCATCGCCACATGCAAGCCCTAAAAAGCATCCTACAAATCTGTCCAGTGTCTTAGGTTTCTTACGAGGATTTCCCATACTTAATTTTGGAGATTACATCCTTGTCCTTTAAATACTATCCGACATTTGGAGATCATTCACAACAATTGTACCAAGAATTCAACTGCCTATCGAATTCAATATCAAAATTTTGCCAAGCGCTTGACCAAAGCTGCGATCATAAACGGTTCAAAGCTTGATTTAAACAGCCCCGCAGGCTGAAATTATCAGGCTGCCAGGGTCGCAGTATTTCTTAGCGACTCTCATGACATCATCTATAGATACCTTTTTGTATTCACCCAGTACTTTTATATCGAAATCATATGGAAGCCTTAACGCTTCATTTTTACCAAGCTGCGATGCTAACTGGTGATTCCCGATTCTTGAAATCAACCGGGACCCCCTCAAGGAATTGATCGAACTCTCAAGTTCATCCCCGGTCGGACGCTCAGAAGCAAGCTTTCGATATTCATTCTTAATTCCCTCGATCGCCCGGTCGAAATTCTGTGGCGATGTCCCGATAAAGGACGCGAAAAGCCCTGGATATCGTCCGGCCATTAACCATGAGTACGTGTTGTATGCCAGTCCGTGTTCATCCCTGAGCACATTGAACAGCCTGGAATAGGATGTACCGCCAAGGATGGTATTCATGACATTCGCTGCGGGGTAGTCCGGATCGTACAACGATGGTCCGGTTCGTCCAAGAAAAATCCTGACCTGACTTTTTTCACGACGGATTTTCACCAGTTTACCCTCGTCCAGATCGGCGGGGTCGGCGGGGGTGGCGGGGTCGGCGGGGGTGGCGGAGGTGAGTACCTGGGGGACACTCGATCCGTTTCCCTGGATGTTTCCAAATAACTTCCCGACCATTTCCCTTGCAACCGATTCAGAAATGTCACCGGAAATCGATACAACCAGGTTGCCCGGCGAATAAACAGTCGAATGGTGATCGCGAATCCGCGACACATCGAGGACGCGCACGGAATCGTCCCGGCCCGAAGTCGGCCGGCCGTACGGGTGGTCCTGCCCGAAAAGCTCGAGTCGAAGGCGTTTCGCGGCTACAAGGTCGGTGTCATCCTCCTCGGACTTGATTACACCCAGAACCTCGTCTTTTACTTTCAGAACCTCCGATTCGGGAAAAGCGGGATCGAGGATAATTTCGGCGAGAAGTTCGAATCCTGTTTTGAAATCCCTCGATAACGACAGTCCTTTGACAGTCAGGTAATCCCTCTGGCAATCGGCATTGATCCGAATACCGAGCGCATCAATCGCCAGGTTCAATTCCTCAACTGATCTATGTTTCGTTCCTTTACGTAACGCACGCTGCATCACTTCGGAAATTCCGTTGGTCCGCCACGTTTCATACGCCAGCCCGCCGCGAACATACACCTGGAACGCGACCGCTGGATTTACAGGGTTGTTCCGGTACAGCCAGACAACGCCGTTTGGAAGTGTCTCCAGAATTACATCCGCGCACCTTTCGCATTCGGTAACCGATTTCCTTAAACGCGTCGTGATCTCGCCATGTGGAATTTGAAGCGTTGTCCCTGAATCAGAAGCAGGTTTGAAATCATCGCTGGAAATTTCGACATCGGACCCCTTCTCCGGTAAATTCACACCGAGAACCATATTTCCAGGCCTCAGGTAACGCCTTGCGACATCGAGGACCTGTTCTTTAGTTACGCTCGCGGTCCGGTCGATTAAATTATCAGTTATTTCAAGACTCCCGATGGACATATTCATTCCATAGAAATCGCTGATACCCATGAAGGTTTCCTTATCGAAAACAGTATCGGCTATCAGTCTTGTCTTCGCGTGCCCGACCTCTTCTTCGGTCAAACCATTCCCGGTCACATCGGTGAGGATTTTAAAAATTTCCCGAAGCACCGGTTTCAGATTGCCTGTGTCCTTCAATTCAGCATCGATAGCCAGCCTGCTTGCGTCCATGAACGAGTTATTCCCGGCTTCGATATCAGTAACGAGGTTCAGCTCCTCGAAAAGCCTGGCGTTTAACCTTGAGGATCGCACCCCGCCAAGGCCCTCCATAAGGACATCCAGCGCGTATGTCTCCATGCTCCTGAACGCAGGCGCTGCAAAATTTATGGAAATATAAGTCGAGTCGATATCACCGGACAGTTTGATTATTTTCGGACCGTTGACAGGTTCGGGTACAAACGAGATGGCTTTTCGTACAGGTTGCTTTTTAATCCCGGAATATTTCTCTTTTAGAACAGGAAGAATTTCATTTGTGTCGAAATCCCCTATTACAACGAGCATCATGTTTCCCGGCACATAAAAATTATTGAAATAATCCCCCATCATTTCAGGTGTCATGCCGCCGAGAGTTTCGACCGTGCCGAGAATCGAGTGGTTGTAACCGATACTTGAAAACAGGCTGCACATGGATTTTTCCTGGACCTTTTCCTCCGGATCATCCTCGTACATTTTTATCTCTTCGATCACCACGTCCCTTTCGCGGATAAATTCGCCTTTTTCCAGACGCGGCGAGGTCAGCAATGCATGATGAAGGTCGAGTCCGCTGGAGGAATGGTCGGATGTGACCATGACGTAATAGTTCGTGACGTCTTCCCACGTGCCGGCGTTATCCTGTCCGCCGATCTTGAAAATTTCCCTTTTGTATTCATCCTTCGAGTACAGGTCGTTTCCATTGAAAACCATGTGCTCCAGGAAATGCGACATGCCGTACTCGCGAGGCAATTCATCCCTGCTCCCCGCGCGAATCCACATGTCGAACAGGACAACCGGATAATCCCTGAACTCGTAGAGGAAAAGAGTAAGTCCCGATGGAAGTGTTTCTATGTGTCTATTTGGTTGAATATCAGGTTTGATATGTGAAGTCATATTGGTTTTTATCAGGCGTGGGGATATTAAAAAACACATTTATTAAATCTTGAAATCCTGTTAATCTTCATTCAGAATCAGGTCGAC
>DAOVJF010000018.1 GCA_030673355.1 Planctomycetota bacterium
CCTGTAAACAGGAACGCGCCTGTCGGACGTTTCGGGTCCTTTAGACCTACCCGGGCACGTCGTAAAGCGCGGGCGAGAACCTCGATTGCTTTTGTCTGCCCCTTGATCCTCCTCGCAAGAATTTCTTCGGTCCTGAGAAGTCTCTTTGTCTCTTCCTCCGCGATCGCCGATACGGGAATTCCGGTCCAGGCGTGTACAACCTGGGCGATGTCCTCTTCGGTAACACTCGCGCGAACCTTCCGGGAACTGGATTCCACCGGCTCCCTGGCTGGTCCCTCATCGGTCCTGAAATGATGGGCTTCATCGTCCTCATGGAGACCTTCCTCAGGTACTTCAACACGGGTCGGAACCTCGACAACACTCTCAGTGGTTACTCCTGCTCCAACCGGGGCTTTTGCCGCCTCGCGCTCGATCTCCTCAAGGTTATCAAAGACTGCTACCTTGCTGCAGGCCTCATCGAGAAGGTCGATCGCCTTGTCGGGAAGCGACCGGCTGGTTATGAACCTCTGCGAATAATGTGCCGCGGCACGAATGGATTCCTTGGTAATATCAACACCATGATGCTCTTCGTATCGCGATTTCAAACCGTTCAGGATATCTATCGCCTCATCTACGGTCGGTTCTTCAACATTAACCGGCTGGAACCGCCGCTCAAGCGCGCCGTTTCTTTCGATATATTTCTTGTACTCGTTATTTGTTGTCGCACCGATACATCTCAGATCTCCACGGGAAAGCGCGGGTTTCAGGATATTAGATGCGTCGATCGCGCCCTCGGCCGCCCCCGCTCCGATTACCGTATGCAACTCGTCGATGAACAGAATAATTGGCTCTTCCTGGTCCGCCGATGTAATTTCCTTCATTACACGCTTAAGCCTGTCTTCAAATTCACCGCGGAACTTGGTTCCCGCGACCAGGCCGGCAAGATCGAGCGATACCATCCGGGCTTTTTTCAATGTCCCGGGCACCTGGTCGTTGATTATCAACTGCGCGAGCCCCTCCACAATCGCTGTCTTACCTACGCCCGGCTCTCCGATCAATACCGGGTTGTTCTTGGTCCTCTTCGAGAGTATCTGGATCAGCCGCTTGATCTCCATCGTTCGGCCGACCACCGGGTCGAGTTTCCCGTCCCGCGCCAGGATATTCAGGTCGATCCCGAATTCATCTAAAGTCGGCGTCTTGCTGCGGGCTTTCTTCGCTGGCGGCTGCTGGATCATCCCGATGATGATCTTCTTCGCCGACTGGTAGGTTACCTGATGTTGATTCAGGATCTCGTTCGCTTTCGATTCGGATACCCTCAGTAGCCCCAGCAGTAGATGCTCCGAGCCTATAAAGGTATGCCTTAACTGGCGTGCTTCCTTGTATGCTAGTTCCAGAACTTCCTTCGACTGCTTCGAGAAATTCAGGTTTTCGAAATCGTAATTGCCTATCGGGATCTCCTGGATCACCGCCGACCGCACTTTCTCGATATTGACCTCCATCTGCACAAGCGCTTTCACCGCGAATGAGTTTTCATCCTTCAGGAGGCCCAGCAGGAGGTGCTCCGTATCAACCACGTCGTTCCGGAAATGTTTCGCTTCCTCATGAGCGTACTTGATGACGCGTTTCGATGATGATGTGAATTTTTCCCACATGATAAAGCTCCTTGCCATTCCACCCGTGGCGAGAGCAGGAATTCTTCTGCCTTAATCTTACTACCCAATTTACTAAAGGTACAACATGTTTTAGAGATTCCGTGCGGTTTTTATCATTGATACCACCATGATGGCAGCCATAATTAGGGACACGGTAACACGCTGGCGGGTTTAAAACCGCTTAAATTAATATCGTATGCCGGATGCTGTTATTACATTACTCGAACCTGTTATTATTTTAGTCGATATTGATAGAATTGATAAAGGGGAATCTGCTCCTATAGATTCTTAACCAACATTAAACTTATACCACAGAACTAAGGGTTTGTGAAGAGGGGGGAGATTTTAAAAGGCAAGGGGCGCATACCGGGGACACCTCTTTTCGCCCGTCGAAAAGCAGGTGTCCCCGACTTTACACCTGATCATTGTATTGACACAATCAATTACACATGGTACGTTGATTTTATAGGTATGCAGAAACCATGCCGCACTGATTTTTGAGACCAAGGCTAAAAATTGGATTCAGCAGGTAAGTTTCATCGATTTGGAACTTCACCTCAGACTGTGATCACGCAGGAGGGGTATTATGATTAATTTCAGAATCCCGCTGCTATTTCTTGCGATCTCAAGTGTGGCGTTTTTCATGTTTGGTTGCGCGTCAAACGGACATCTGACCGATCCCCCGATTGAACCCGATGGCAACCAAAGCTGTAACAATGAAACGGTGGATCACATGCTCCTCGGTTTCTGGCAATGTGTTTTCAATCCTGACACCGGCGAAATTGAAACCGTCAGCCTTCGTGAAACCCAGCTCCACCTGAATATTATCAACATCCTGCAGGCGCCGTTCGCTCCCGGAATCGGGCTTCAGATCGAAGGTTTCGACCTTAACAGCGGGACCGTGGATGTGGATATCAGCATCACGCATCCGTTCCCGGATTCCGATCTCAGGATTTTCGATGTGCGCGGAATTGTCATGGGCGCAGGCGACTTGATCGGCGGTTCGCTCGATCCATCGGCAAAATATCCCGCCCCGTCCGGTTTCAGGGTTGAAAATGCCGACGGTTACACGCGCTGGTGGAATTCCCCCGAGTTTATCATGGCGGGTTTCTTCGGATTTTCTCCTAGTGCAATAGGAGTCCCGGGTTTCATGCCCCAGGCGACTCTTAACGGCTACAAATATTACTGCGATGCCCTTGGTCCGAACGATCCGGTGGCCCTGAGTGTCAGCATGTACAACCGTGGGACTTTTTCAACCACACCCGTACCTCCAACCTTATCCCGTAATTTCCAGCTCCGGTTCCCGAAAAATGGGAGCGTAATCGATTTCAGGTTCATGCTTGCCGTCGACGCGAACTGGGCACTTCCGACCGGAGGTTCTCCACCTCCGAAACCAATCGAGGATTTCCCGATCGAAGCGAACTGTCCGGAGGCATTCCACGTGGCGGTCAACACCGAGGGAACCACCGCGTGGTATGAAAACGAGACAAGTTTCGGCGGCGACATTATGCTCGCGATCGAGGTGTTCGACTGGGGAGCGACATCGAATCCCGACGGCATTAACGGTGAAATCGGCTCCATCTGGGTGGAATCGCCAACCCTGTTCGATTCGATAATTCCCGCAAACCTCGATCCCTCGCCCGGCACCCAGAATACAAGCGGAATTTATGTTGTCTGCATCCCCGGTGTTCACCCGACCGGGGTTGACTCACAGGAAATTCTTGTAACCGTACGATCCAGCGCCCCGTCCACTTTCGCCCCTCCCGGTGTCCAGGAATACCCGCAAGTCGCGGTTTTAGCCTCATTCGCGCTTGTAGAAATTCCGGTTACCTTCGGGATACCGGACGAACAATCCATAACGGTTGAAATCCCGAACGGCGGAGAAAATTTCCTCGCCGGGGGATTGGAAACCATAACATGGTCGAGCCAGGGACCTGTCGGAACCGATCTGGAAATCCTTTACTCGCTGTCCGACGCGTACCCTGTAAGTATCTCCGGCTCAACCCTCAACGATGGTTCATTCGTATGGGACCCGGTGGCGGAAATTGCAAATAATAAGGTTAGGATTATTGTCAGAAGTAACAGCGATCCGGGTATTCTTGACGTGTCCAATAATTACTTCTCAATCACTTCCAATCCCGACCCCTGGATCACGCTCGTATCCCCCAACGGCGGTGAATCGCTGTACTCAGGCAACTCTGAGACAATCAAGTGGTCAAGCTCATCCGATGCCGGTGCAAATGTAAAACTGGAGTACTCAATCGCCAGCGGCGCCCCATCGTGCATTACCGCTGCAACCCTTAACGACGGCAGCTATGTCTGGAACCCGATCCCTATCATTCAAAGCTCTGTATTAAAAATAATTGTTACCAGCCTCGATCCGCCGTTTGCGTCAGACCAATCCGACCAATATTTCAGTATCTCATCCTTACCTCCACCCTCTATTACACTGGAAACTCCAAACGGAGGTCAGACATGGCAGGCGGGGGATTCAGAAATTATTTCCTGGATAACAACCGGGAATGTGGGCGCTTATGTGAAAATTGAATATCGCATCGGTACCGGATCGCCGACAACCATTACTACATCGACCCTCAACGACGGGAGTTATATGTGGAATCCCATCCCCGGGGTAAACAGCAGCCAGGTCAGCATAATCGTTACTAGCATCGATCAACCGTCCATCACCGATCAATCGGACTTTTATTTCACGATCACCATACCCGCGACAAGCGCTATAACGGTCACCGGTCCGAATGGCGGCGAGGTTTGGAATGCCGGTGAATCCAGGATCATCTCATGGACGAGTACAGGTGATATTGGTACTGTGGTAAAAATTCAGTTCCGCATCGGCTCAGCTCCGCCGGAAATAATCGAGTACTCCACGGCTAACGACGGGAATTACTTATGGGATCCCGTTTCCGGTATCAACAGCAACCAGGTAAAGGTGATTATTACAAGTTATGAATTCCCCGATATCTCGGATGAATCGAACGCTTATTTCACGATCTATTTCGAACAGGAACTGAAAACAATCGAATTCCAGAACTGGGTCGCCCTCGATTACGACCAGTCTGTGCCGTACTATTCGGGCCCGAGCGGGTATAAGGAATTCAGCATGGCTGTCATTGACGACCTGGGGAACTGGACAAACATACTTTGGAACCAGTACGGGATCGACATGGTCAATGACGGCTGGTCCCCGATGACTGACAACGTCCCTTACGACCACGCATATTACAACCTCGATGCCTTTGAGGAAGTCGATGAGATGCATGCGAGGTACGGTAATCTGCAAACTCCCGACAAGCTGAACGTGTACTGGGTACAGACGCTTCCTTACGGCTATGACACCGCTTTTTGCGCCTGGCCTGAATCAGTCGATACGCTCTTCGAGCATCAATCCGATGATGTTTTCATTGTAATCAGCCCAAACACCTGGTACTGGGAAGAGGTCCTTGCCCATGAGGGGGGGCACGCTTTCGGTGCAATGATGGACGAGTACCTGCTATATCCGGATTACAACTACTGGTGCGATGATTTATATGAAGATATCCCGCAACACTGGCAGTACCTCTATTGCCAGGACTCCGCCTGTTACCCGGGCAACCTGATGTGGTTCTCGTTGGGCTGGCCAATTGAAAATTACAACCTGACCAGCGGACAGGCATACTGGGTTCAGTCATTCCATAATAAATATCCAAATAACTGGTGACGGGGAGGAAATTATGAAAAAAATCGCGATTTTAACACTTATCTGGTTTCTCCTGATTCCCCCGAATCCGGCGATCGCGTTAAGCGGGCAGGCGAACGACTTTCTTATCCAATGCAGGCAGCTCGATACCATATTTCCTCCTGACGAGTGGTTGGATGAAGACCTTCGTGATGCCGCGCTCGAGGTCCTCGATAATTTCGAGGAGAACGGCGAATACGGTTGGGCGGTTTACTCCTGTCTTACCGCTCTCGGGCATGCACGGAATCCCGATGATATTCCCAGGATGCTGGCTTATGAGGATTCCATGACCGATGCCCTGCTCCGTGCGCTGAGGGGATTCCCCGCGCCGGATGCGATCGATTGTATGCTTCGATGGATCGATACTGGTAAACCGGGCCTGCGTGAGCTTTCGATAAAAGCCATCGCGGAGATCGATTTCGACATGCTTGACGATCCGGATTTCTGGCGCGAATTGGTGATTGACGAATTGCTTACAGCCCGGGAGTCGGAAACGGTAGAGGTATTCGTTGAACTTATTGATGAGATAGTAACCGAACTCGAATCCGGGCTTACCGCTTCCGAGTGATCAGCCCGTATTTCGTCTACCTAATAAACGCCTAATATAGGGCAAATATAGGGCAAATACAGGGGACATCTCTTTTCGCCCGTCGAAAAGCAGGTGTCCCCTTTAATATGTACTCAGCGGGTGCCGTTGACAAGCTCAGTGAGACATCTACATCCCCCAAGCCTCGAAAATTCTCCGTGTCGAACGTGCTTGTCGACGTAAATAACAAACATCAAAAAAACGCGTGGCGTCGTCAAGCTCAGTGAGACATCTTCATCCTGCAAACCTCGAAATTCTCCGGGTCGAACGTGCTTGTCGACGTAAATAACAAACATCAAAAAAACGGGTGCCGTTGACACGCTCAGTGAGACATCTTCATCCTGCAAACCTCGAAATTCTCCGTGTCGAACGTGCTTGTCGACGTAAATCAATTCTAAATATGTCCAACAATTTTTGTATACTCAGTCTTTATTGAGCCCCTTCAGTTCCTCGATCCGCTGAATGGCGTACAAAAGAAGTTCGTCCGCCTCCAACGGTGCGTACCTCATGCATATCATGTAAGAACCGACGGCATCATCGATCCTGCCCAGCATTTCCTCCGCAAATCCTTTCCCGCACCAGGCTTGCGGTGATACCGGATAAAGCTCCACGCTCTTTATAAAACATTCAAGCCCCTCTTCATAACGGCCGAGTTCATTCAGCGTTACTCCCTTGCCGGTCCAGGAGTTCGGGTAACCGGGATCGAGCTTAACCGCCTTCTCACAGCATTTCAGGCTTCCCTCTAAATCCCCCATGGCTCCAAGTGCGCTGGCCTTGGAACTCCACGCGAGGGTAAGGCCGGGATCGATCTCAATCGCCTTATCCAGGCATTCGGCCGCTTTTTCAAATTCCTTTCTGGCGAAATGTATGTCCCCGCGCTTGGTCCAGTGCATCGCGCTGCCTTCCTCGATATCGGGAAAACACCTGTATTTCAGAAACTTGATCCGGTACACGGCTTTTTCAGCAAATGGATGCTCCTCTTTTTCTGCGGCATCGACAACCTTCTTATACGCGCGTTCAGCACTTACAGGCTTCCCCAGTGCCGAGTAACATTCACCAATATTAAAATGGAGTACCGGATCATCGGGTTCGATTTTAAGAGTGCGCTCGAATGATTGGACAGCCCGTTCGAATTCAAGGCAGCTCATCAGAAATTTTCCGCGGCTGAACCATATCTCCGGGTCTTCCGGCTGAATTTCCAGGGCCTTATCGTAAGACCCAATGATTGTGTCAGGCTCCCCACCCATATAACGGAGGATCATAGCCATCAGGTAGTGCGACCTGTAACTGCCCGGTTCATATTCTATCGCTTTCGAACACGCCTCGAATGCTTTATCGACATTCCCGGAATCGAGATGGACCGACGCGATGTTATGCAATGTGTATCCATTCCCGGGTTCGATCTTCAGCGCGGCATTGAAACACATCAATGCTTCATCGAGGCGGCCAAGTTGCTTAAGCGTGAAGCCTTTATGGGTGAGAATATCGCTTCTTCCCGGATGTAATTTGAGTGCTTTTTCATAACAGGCTAATGCGGCTTCAAATTGCGTCCTGAAAATCAGAACACCGCCCATTCCCAGCCATGCATCGGCATTGGATGGATTCAGCCGGCTGGCCTTGTCGAAACATTCACTCGCTTCATCCAGCCGTCCCGCTGAATTCAGGATACGTCCCTTGCTGATAATGGCCTGTTCCGAATCGGGTTTGCTCTCTAGCATCGTATCCAGAATTTTTACGGCTTCATCTGTCCGACCCTGCCGCGCTATCAACTGCGCTTTATTCCCCAGCGATTCAAAATGTTCCGGTTCGATATCCAGCGCTTTCTCTATGCATTCAAATGCGCCTTCAACCTTCCCCATAGCCCCGAGAATTGAGGATTTGATCGACCATAACCTCGCATCGGCCGGATTGATCGAGAGGGCTTTTTCAATTGCTTTCAATGCATCATCATGCCGGCCCGACAGCAGTAGCGTATTGGCCTTGTTTCCCCACGCGTTCGTGTGATTCGAGTCGATTTTTATGGCACTCTCGAATAGGTCAAGCGCCTTACCGGCGTTACCTTTTGCCAGTTCTTTCAATCCGGCCTGTGATATTTTATCGGGATTTTTCGGGCCAAAGATCATAGTGAAGCCTTTCTATTGAAACCTGGATAATTATTACCGGCTCAGGATAACATCGGATGCCGAAAAATAAAAACCCTTTAAGGCTATTCCTTTAAATGCAAAAATGATCATACCGGTCATTTACTTGCATGACCCACGTTGATCATGCATACTATTTTTTCGGCAATGCGTCCGTAGCTCAACTGGATAGAGCAACAGACTTCGGATCTGTAGGTTGAGGGTTCAAGTCCTTCCGGGCGCGCATTTAAAAAAAAATTCCCCCCGCGAATCATGTAGGGGGTTTTTTACATGCGTAAACATTTTATTTGGCAAGTTTATTATGTTCAGAATCTACGCTTTCATATCCAGTTGCGATCCAATGACAGAATTACCTTCAACTGACTCGCCCGATCCGTTGTCGGCATATGATGTCGGTTTGGTGTTCTCACCAGCTACGTTCTGCTCTGACATTTCCCCGGCTGATTCCTTGTCGTCTACCTGTTTCGGCTCCGTCTCGGTCTTATCCGGGTTAGTTATTTGTTCTGTGACGCTCAATTCAACGGAATCGGATTTGGGTGCGCCCGTATTAATGGAAATACCTTCACTTTCCTTTTCCTGTTGATTTGGCCGCTCTTCGATATTGGACAATTTTGCGGTGTTTGTTACCCCCGCGACTGGCAGATTGCCACTGATTATGGACATTTCTCGATCTCCTTTATTTCCTTTTATTATGGTTATGTTCGAACATCTATTCTTTTTCTCATTGGTCGTGTATTGGTTTCTCTTAATCTGCTGCTCCGGGATCTCCTGCTCTCTGTCTGCCTGGTATCGGTACGGTCGCGGGCTCTTGGGGGCGTTTCCCTTATCGACTTGTAATTTGACCGGGTTCTTTCCCGCCTTTCATTACGCGATGTCCGTTCGAACCTGTCTGTTCGCGCGGCTTGAGCTCTATCCCGATCTTCTAAGCGAATCCTTTGCCTGTCGGCGTTCTCTTCAAGTCTCCTTGTTCTGGCAATTATCCTCGCATTTGCGGCTGCACTGCTGTCAATGCGAACCATGGCAGTTTCCCTCCATTAAACGGTTCTCTCTCGATCATTATTAGTATCGTTAATTATGGACGGTTCTCTTACCCCTCTGGATGGATTCCCCGCCCTTCTCTTGCTATCATTCCTTTATTGAATGTCAATAACCCGCCCGAATATAAAGAAGCTCCCAAATGATATTGTCAGGCTGATCGCTGCCGGCGAGGTTATCGAGCGCCCCGTGAGCGTGGTCAAGGAACTCATTGAGAATTGTCTCGATGCGGGATCGAAAAATATCGAGATCAGGGTCGCTAACGGCGGGATGGCCTCAATTGCCGTCAAGGATGATGGCTCTGGGATCCCGGCCAGTCAGGTCCCGCTGCTTCTCGAACGCCATACAACCAGTAAAATCGATACCACCGATGACCTCGAATCGATCTGTACACTGGGTTTCAGGGGAGAGGCCCTGTACTCGATCGCCGCGGCAAGCGACGTGGTTTTATCGACTAGGTCCACCGGCGAGGAAGCTGGAACCAGGCTGACTTATGAAAAAGGCGGGAAGGTAATCGAGCCGGTGCCATGGCCCGGGGGTACGCAGGTCGAGTCGATCAAGCTTTTTCATTCGACTCCCGCGCGTCGAAAATTCCTGAGATCAGAATCGGCTGAATTTTCAAGGATAGCGTCCCTGGTGTCATCTTATGCGCTTGCGTACCCCGATGTATCCTGGCGGCTGGCGCATAACGGCCGGGAGTCGCTTCGTACGCCGGGCACCGGGAATCTTGAGGATGCGCTTGTAGCGGTCTACGGCATTGACACGGCACGGAAAATGCTCACGGTAAATTTCCCTCATGGTCCGGTCGGGATAACCGGCGCGATCAGCTCCTTTGAACTCAGCCGTGCGCGGCGTACGGGCCAGATAATCTTTCTCAACGGGAGATTGATCAAAGACCTGTCTATCACATCCGCGTTTGAACGTCCATACCAACAGTTTCTCCCGCATGGTCGACGTCCGATGGCCATTTTGAAAATCGTTTGCGACCCGACTGAAGTGGATGTTAACGTCCATCCTCACAAGAGCGAAGTACGGCTTGCAAACCCAAGGACGATAACATCCGCCGTATATCATGCGGTCACAAATTCCCTGAAAGACAATCACCCGATGCATATGGAGACGCGTGACGATTCAAGCATTCAAATCGATGAAAACACCGGTGAAGTAAAATCCGCGTATATATCCGGCCCGACCCCTGGCAAGCCGGTCTCATCGGAGGCGCAGACCGAAAAAGAATGGGCGGTCCGCGAGCCGAAACGACGGCACACTCCCGACTGGCCTCCTAAGGAAGACGATGGTAAATACCGTCCGATGGCCCGGATTCAACGTGTGAATGTCCAGCATAAGTACCCGTCGTTCGATGATCTGGCAATCGAATGCGACCTTCCCCCTGCCGGGAACGCCGTACAGTTCGCGAATACATACCTTATTTATAACCAGGGACAGGCCGTATTCCTGATCGACCAGCACAACCTCCATGAGCGGATTCTTTACGAGGAATTCATAAAGGGAGAGAGTTCTCACGAGACCGTAAGCCAGGCTTTGCTTTTCCCGCTCCAGGTGAAACTGCCCGCATCGCTTGCCGAATTAGTCAATGAAAATCTTGCCACTCTCTCAGAACTTGGATTTGAACTCGATGAATTTTCAGACAGCGACACCGGGGGTGAGCGGGCTTTTGTTCTACGGGCTGTGCCGCAGGCTTTAAAGGATACCGACCCCGTAATGGCGTTCACGGATATAATCGAGAATGCCGCTGAGAACCTGGATATTTCCGAGCCGGGTGGATTCCGTAACGCGTTTATAGTAAACCTCGCGTGTAAAAGCGCCATCAAGGCCGGGCAAACCTTGACGGAGCAGGAGATCAGTTACCTTATTGGCCAGATCAGGGACGGAACTTATTACACATGCCCGCACGGACGCCCGACTATTATCAGGCTGGATGAGGACTGGTTCCGCCGGGCTTTCAAAAGATCGCAGCGCTAAACCATAATTTCAATGATTTCCCCCAGAACCATATTTAAATCAATCGAAAGCCGGATAAAGCACGAGCGCGGTAAATTTATACTGTCCGGAGAAAATGAATTTGACACAGGTTCCGATTTGCCTGAAATTTCCCCTTCTGTATTCCTGCTTCCCTTGATTAATGCTATCGATGAATCGTGGCCTTTCGACGTTGAACCCGATCCAAGGGTTGCCGGGATGCTTGTCGAAATTTTGAGAGGCTGCAGATTTGTCACGTGCGCGGATGGGGAAATCGGAATAATTCACGATGTAAAAACCGCCAGGAATCTCGGCGCGTTCGATACTCCCGGTCCGGTTGTAAGGCACATAACCGAAACTGTAATTAAATCCCTTTTTGATTCCGGAAGATTTGCAGACCCTCCGGTGATTCTCGACCCTGCGTGCGGAGCGGGGTATTTCCTGATCGATGCCATCGATATCCTTGCTGAATTATATCCGGATTCAAATCCCGAATTGTTCCTTAAGAAATCATTGACAGGATTCGATATCGATCCGGTCGCTGTGAAACTTGCGAAACGAAATATCTCGTACCATCTGAAAGGTAAATATGGTCTTGATATCGGTGAAAGTACATTAAATTCGGTCGTTCAAAAACTTGACGCGTTATCCGATTTCAAAAACCTCCCGATTGGTCCGAATTCGATCGATGGGGTCATTGGCAACCCGCCATACCAGTTTTACAGCGGCAAAGGCAGCCCCGTAAAAGCCCTCAGGAAAGCCGGGAAGTTAAATAAAGCAACAGAGCTTTTGAAAGAACTGGATACTCTCACAGAACGGTTTCCGGAAAGCTCCATCGGCTGCCGCGACCGGTACAAGTGGTTTATAAATCGATCCGTCGAATTTATCTCCCCGGGAGGGATTTTGGGTTTTATCACGCCCAACACGTGGCTCCAGTACCAGAGATACAGGGATATCAGATCGCTTCTCGTACGGAATGGGAGCATTGAATCGGTTATCGATCTCGGATCCCTTGCTTTCGACCGTGCTCACGTACCGGCATCGATTTTGATATGGGTAAAGGGGATTGACGGATTTAATAAGCCATTTCCAATTACCAGACTCTCAAGGGAAAATTGGGAAAATGCTATATCGGGCGAGCAATCCACTTTAAAAAATTTGGTCCGGGTTAGTAATTCCGCGAGAATTAACTGTGACTCGGATATCGAGCGAATCCAGTCGGATGAAAATTCAGGGCTACATAATTTTACCCCCGCGCCCCATCGTAAAATGCTTGGTGAATTAACAGTTCTGAGAGAGGGTTCGCACGCTATCAAAGCTGTCCCCATCGATGTGCCGCGAACTCCATCGGGCGAGAATGATTATCCGGTCATGATTGATAAGACGATGAAATTCATTTATCCTCCCGAACTGGGATTCATCCCGGCGCCATCTAAACCTCCAGCCAATATCGACCAGCATACGGGCGAGAGATTTTTAATCCGTAAAACCGGGGACCGCCTTGTCGTGGCTCCATCGCCTACCGAAAGTTACGCGCTCGCGCACCAGAATGTTTATGTCGGGAAAATGGTAAGTCCCCTGATTCCGTTTCATGCCCTTGTCGGGATTCTTGGATCGGACCTTTTAACCGGTATTTACCGCGCCGGTCCGGGCGGCCAGAAAAACCGTCCATTGGCGCAGTTACGAATTCATTTTCTCAATAAGCTTCCGGTAGTTACAGTGCCGGAGGGATACACAGAAGAACCTGAACCATCCACCACAGACATTCGTAAATTAATAAATTACGCGCGATCCGGAGAACTTCATAAAGCTGAACCGATTCCCGTTGAATTTCCGTCCGATATTGAAACAGCACGAAAAATTCTTGGAAAAATAAAAACGTACCATGCCGCGATATCCGTACTCGTAATTGAAATAATAATGGGTGGCGGGAAAGAATCGATGCATGTCCTGAACGAACTTGTTTATAATCTGTACGGCGGTGTCAAACCGAATGATTAAACTTGCAAGCAGAATTGATGGATGGTTATTGCTTTTACTTTTCGTGCTGGGAA
>DAOVJF010000456.1 GCA_030673355.1 Planctomycetota bacterium
ATTCATCTACTATCCGTCCGGTTCTGGAGCTGAAATCGAAACCTGGCTCATCGAATATGAGGACGAACTTGAGGAGTTTGCCAAACCGGCAGAATTCATGCCTGTTGATCTGGCGAACGCGATTGACGGCCTGAGTAATTCACTCGAGGCTTACAATCATGGAATCGGGCTTGTCGCGGGATACTCTTCAATGGTCGAATCGTTAACTGGATACTCAGATTCGATTCACGGGCTGGTTGATGCGGCTTCAGAAACTCTGGATGACAGGTTTTCACAGATTGGTAAAATTCAGGATGATCTGGACGCATTACGTGCCGAAGCGGAAGAACTCGGCCATTAAGTGCTGGTGAATTTGATATTTAAACCGATATAATCCCCGGAGGGCATTACTGGAATATAAATTCCAGCCAGCCGGGTTTGATTATATAAATTTTGGAACGATCCGTATTTTTCAGAGATCAGACCGGGAGTCGTTATGCGTATTTTCGCAGGATATTTCAGGAAACTTCTATTTATCACAATTCTGATGATGCTTGTGTCATCGCCAGGGGTAATAAATGCCCAGGATGAGAGTCCCGATGCCCCGCTTGTCATCGCTGAAATACTGCACCCTTCACTCGAAGAGCCTGTTGCACCACTCGACACCCTGATCCTGATCAAAATAGATGAATTTTACGTCGGTTCCGATTACTACTATCTTATCCTACTCGATAACAAACCTGTTACCGCCCGCTGGGACCCGGATGCACTTTCGTTCAGCTATTACCCCGACCGTATGCTGACCACCGGCGAGCATTACATCGAGGTTTACATGACGGTAGTCGATGGTCCCGAACACCAGTTGGTGGCCGAAGGCACTTTTATCGTGGCCGGTGGGGCTTCAGGCCCGATCCCCCAGGAACCCAGTTCGCTGTTCGACCTTGGAACCGCGCCAACACCACCACCCCCGCCTCCCACTTCGGTATCGAGGTATTCTACGGATTTCTTCCGGCTCAACGGCCGTGCGAGCATGGATGCCGGATTTACCGAACTTGATGGACTTGGCGCAAGGCTGAGACAGGAACCGGATAACACGACAATCTTCAACCTTAACGGGACAGGCCGGTCGGAGGGTACGGATTTCGATTTCAGGTTCTATCTGACCACTGATGAAACCAGATACCAGCAACCCCGTAACCGTTATTCCTTCAACGCGGCTACCGACAAATATGGTATTTCGGTCGGCGACACAACCACCCGCCTGGGAACTTTGCTTCTGGACGGTCTCAGGGTAAGAGGATTAGGGGGTTGGGGGAAATACGGCGCGTTTACAGTGCGAATTGTCGAAGGCGAGGCGCGTCGAGAGACCGAATCAAAGTACGACATAGACGGTAACATTCGGCAACGCGGACAGGGATCTCAGAGGTTGTGGGCAACCCGAGTCGGGCTATTCGAGGACAGCCCATTTTCCCTGGGATTCAGCTATCTGAGCGGCGACGAAAATGCATCCGACACAGGCACCTACGGGAATCCCGGATCCAACACAGTCAGGAGCGTTGATTTTTTATGGGAATTCGGCGATGGCGCGATCAGGGGTGCATGGGCGGAATCCGACTACAATTTTGACGATCCCGCAATGCCTGACCTGTCCGGTGAGACCGCAAGGGAACTTGAAGCCGCGTATAATCTCTCAGGACACGCATTGAAGCTGCGATGGCAGTTAATCGACCCGGGATTCAGATCAATTGGACGCTTATCGCTCCAGAAAGACCGGGAGCAGTGGTCATTCGACGACAGGTTTAATATCAGTCGCGGGATTCTTACGGGACGGCTGTACTACGAAAAATATCATAACAATCTCGATGACACACTGACATATACAACGAATTCAACACGGTATGGCGGGCAGCTCCGTTACCGGTTTGGCTTGCAGGGTCCTACCCTGACTATCGGGCTTGACCGGACGGACCGTACCAACAACGCAAATGAAGGTGATACGGGCTGGCTCGATGAATCCTCCAATTCGATTATTCTTGGCCTTCAGCAGTCAATCATCATGCCCGACGCCCGTCACGACCTGAGAGTCAACTGGCGTACGGTGAAGCGCGATAACACCGCGAATCCATCCGGGAACACCAACCAGGATATTATTACAGTGAGCCTTGTCTCGCGATGGCAGCGTGGATTCTCAATCGATGTCCAGTACGGGAACACGGACAACGATTACACCGGACGCAGCACGTTCACGGAAGTCGACCGCTACTCGGTACGGCTGAGTTATGCCGATCCAGATAGGGTTTTCAACGCGTGGACACGTTGGGAGATGGTTGATTCTTCCGGAAACCAGGCGACCTACGACTCCAATCGGGAAACCCTTCAGTTTGGAATGAGGTGGAATCTCGGCTCAGACCTGTCGCTCGAGACATCGTTTAATTTAGTGAATTTCGACGACAATTCGGACAGCGCGAACGATTTTAAAGAACACACATTCAAAATCATGCTGATCCAGTTGATAAATTAAGATCAATCCCACTAAATATTTCAGGATATACTACCAGCAGCCGTCCAGCGCATGCTTGGTCAGGAATGCATCTACGATTCCGTTTGAAGTGTGTTCATCCGGATCATCGTAGCAGGGCGGGTCCGTCGGAGCGAAATCGATTGTAATCTCGAACCGGCCCGTAACGTAGGCATTGCCGGAGCCGTCAACGGCAACTCCACCGGCCGTGTCCTCGTACAGCCCACCCCAGGTCCGCGCCCACTCAAAGTTACCCGATGAATCGAATTTGCTCAGGAAGATATCCCACAAACCATTCGATGTGTGCGAATCACCGCCGCCGGGGTCGAAATCCACTGTCTCATAGAAGTAGCCCGTAACGTAGACAATCCCGGA
>DAOVJF010000580.1 GCA_030673355.1 Planctomycetota bacterium
CAAAAAACTTATCCCAGTAATCGTCATCCGGGGCCTCGTAAACCACTCCCGGAGGCGGAAGTTCATCGTCCTCAAAGATGTCCGGACTCAGCCCTTCCTGCGATACTCTCGAAGCAAGGGGTCTGGGGATATTCGCGGCAATAACGGGTAAGCCATTTTCAAAAGCGAAAATAATCATCGGACGGTAGTCAGTGTCATAGTTTCCCCACGGACGGCTGTTTTCGAGAAATTCCTCTTCGGAAATATCTCCCGCGAGATAATTGTTGAGAATTTCCTGGACATCAAGTTCGAACATTTCCATGGACAGGACGATATCGGGATGATGGCGGTACAGCCCTTCGAGAATGGCGAGTTCCATCATGTGGGTCGCGGGATCGTCATGATGTTCCCCGAAAGTCACGATCCGCGCGTCGGAACATCGCGCAAGCAGACCCTCGAAATCGATGACCGTAAGCGTACGGGCGTCGATCACCCTGTGAGGAAGAATAACAGTGTCCGCGAGGGCGATTTGAGCGATGGCGATGATAAAAATCGTGATTAATATTGGAAGGAGGATCGTTTTAGCTTTCATGGCGGGGATTATAGCATTGAGGACGTCGGCAAGCACGTTCGACCCCGAGATTGTTGGACGATTGTTGGTAATGTATGTCTCACTCAGCGTGCCAACGTATACAATTAACAAAGCACTTATTCGTGTGGCCTGATCACGGGGAGTATTCCGCGATCGTCGGTGGGATACAGCTCGATTTCAAAAAGACGGTTCCATGGAAGCTCCACGATAAAGCCTGTTGAATCGTCCGGTTGAATGAATCGAAGCGGGATAGAAAGCGGTTCGTTGTAATCCGACCACAGGGCAGAAATTTCGGTCGTTATTATTTCGATCAATTCGAGCGACTGTTCATCGGTCAGGTTATATGGATCGCCGCCCATCTCACATGCCGCGTTATAAAGCCCGGACCTTACCAATCGCTGGTAGAAGAAATCATCGAGCAGCCTTGCCCATAGGAAAGTTTCAATCGCGGTTGATACTCCTTCCGGATCGGATGAATGTTCGTACGCGAAATCGACCACGGCCCATAGCGCAATTGCCGAACCGAGCGAATTCGATGACGTGTTCCATGCAAGGTAACCAATCAAACCGGAAGGGGTTGAGCCGTTTTTCCATTCACCAATTAAAGCTGGATCGCCGCCGTTCGTATGGATATCGGCGACAATTACATCCCTGTCACTTATTACGGATGATGCTTCACGGATCATTGGGCCGATATCGGTTTGATCGTTTCCCGGGCCGTGGATCCAGAGCACCGGGCGCCAGCGTTCATACAAATCAACCGATGGGGAAATCCTTAATTGCAGCCAGTCAGCCATCGTAAGGATATTCTCGATTGCGATCCCGCTTTCAACCGGCTGTACAGCGACAAGATCGGCGGGATTTGTGAATACGATCGGCAAAGTCGTCGCCTTCGATTCCTGCATGTCCCTGAGTGAACGGGCCAGTAGCAGCATCATTCCCTCGTCGGTGCCGTCGTAAACATAATTCGAAAGTTCCCCGAGAAGAAGCTTGATCCCATCCGACAACGGTCCGGGACGGTTATCATCGAGCGTGATAAGCAGCCTGTACGGATAGTAGTTCCCGCGTCTCAGGAAATCGATCCAACCCGCCCTCCTGTCTGCATAGCCGGTGATATCAGGGTTTTCGAACTCGACCGACTCTCCCCGGATTGCGTTGAGAATCC
>DAOVJF010000621.1 GCA_030673355.1 Planctomycetota bacterium
AGAATCATATTGTAAAGCGTGTGGGAATACATCCTTGTACGGATCAGCTCTATAACCCGGGTATCCGGTTCAAGGCGGAGCGTAAGCAGCACTTCAGGATTTGAGATGTCGATAGTGTGCGAGACAGAGAAGCCATGGAAGATATCCGGAGCAGGATCGGTTTCAACAAGGTCCGGTAAGACAAGGCCGAGCAACCAGTCGCGATCTATCGCATTCAACGGAAGGTTGACAAGGTAAATAGTGTAATAACTTTTCAGCCGGGTTTCGTTCTCAGAGAGGCGGGCATTCATTCTGTCAAGCCAGAACGGGTCCAGCCCGGTTTCATCCAAATGTATTGTCACAGAATCGGTTACCTGTGGATCTTCTTCTGTCCATCCAACGGGATAAATTGTAATGTCGGCGGTAACCGGGGTGGAATCGAAATCGAGCGTCAGACTGCCGACCCAAAATCCTTTTGGCTGTAACAGGACATTCAGCCCGGTTTTGATACCATCGGCAATAACAGCGGGATCGAGAGTGGATAACGCGCCATTCACTTTATCTTCGGTAAGAACCCGTGTCAGTGTGTCGGTAAAAATATCATTGAGTTCATAGAAGAGGGGTGCCGGAGCGGAAGGGTTTAATGTAATTCTCACGCGTACAGTCTCTTCGGCATTTAATGAAAGTGGAAAGCACACAAAGGTAACGAGGGACAATACCAGGAGTGCCGTCACCTTGAAATGTAACGCGGACGGGGATATGGATGAATCTCTCCACCCAATCCGAATTCTCATCCTTATTTGTGCGATTCTCATGTCAGCACCTGAAATGCCAGTGCTTTTACTGCAAACTCGTTATTTGACCGGATTGCGATCAGAATAACTGACCGAATCCGAAAACAATCTGTCCTTCATTTTCATCAATATCGTAACCGTAATCGAGCCTGATCGGCGCGATCCCGAAAAATGCAATCCTGTACCTGATACCAAATCCGATGGTTGTCACCATGTTGTCAAACGACAAATTGCTACCAAGCTCGGCAGCGGTACCGGTATCGAAGAAAATAGCGCCACCGAGATTTCCGCCAAGCGGGAACCTGTATTCCGCGTTAAACAGCACGGCCTCGGGACCTGACTGGGCGGTCTCCTTGGTTCCCCTAACTGAATACTGGCCGCCCACCTTGAACCGTTCGATTAAAGGAAGATCGCCTGTTGAGGTCCCGTAAAATATTCTGGCCGCCAGGACATGGATAGGCCGATGTCGGGTAGGCGATAACTCGCTTAAATCCCTGGATTGGGATGAGAGCGGGATGTAATGCCTGAGTTCAAATTCATACTTGAA
>DAOVJF010000492.1 GCA_030673355.1 Planctomycetota bacterium
AATACAACTGGTTTTCCATCCCACCCGGCATCATTAAACATCTGCCTTACCGCCAAACGTCGAGAAATCACAATCGAAAATGCAATAGCTGTGCATACTATAAATACTACTAACGGGATCAGGTATCTCCGCTTCCTCATCCTGACCTCCTGTCCCACATCCTGCAGGTAACCCCGTAGAGCACCCATGATAGCAATAAGGTCCCAATCACTGTTGTGGTTACCAGAGTCCAGAATTTTACGGGCTCCTCAAAATGCAGATTGAAAAAATACCAGTTATTGAATACAAAAATAATTCCTGGAATCAGGAGGTAAAGAAAATATGCGAGGATGAATGGCCCGCCACGTCTTTGGTAGATCGTAGCCCACATTAGTCCCCATGAGATTGGCAGTAATCCCCAACCGATAGCTTGAAAACAAAGGAGCACTGTAGGAGTTAAATCATCCGCTGTAACGAATTCAGGGACATTTAAAATTCTGTCTGCATTGATCCAGGCATTAAAAAGATAGCTGGTAGACAGTACCTGGAGAGGATTGTCCATGTAGTAGGATAAATCTTTGAGCATTCCCAGGATAAAAGCTAAAAGTACCACTATCATTGGAGCCATAATCTGGATCCAGGTCACTAACACTGCCAGAAACCTCGGGCCCAGCACCTGAGACCCACTCAACGGTACTCCCCGTAGCGATACATCACCTGTTCCGATATTCACCTGTGCCTTAAAAATCGCGATTCCAATAATAATCGGTGTTAAAACCGGTAACCCATAACGACAAAATTTTTCAAAGATCATATCAAGCTGGTAACCAGTCAGGTCAAATAGCCTGAATCCCAAATATGCTCCGGCGATGCACCATAACACCGTCTCGAAAATCCATAATCCATTCCCCGACCAGATTCTCCGGTAGGCATAGTCAAAAATCTCGCGCGACGGGGATTCCCTGCCGGAACCAAACAGTGAGAAGATGCCTGGTAGTCCAGATGTCTGTGCCGCTCTCATGGCGTCTCTATTATACATCCAGACATGCGAGATGGGTTTATGAATTTGTCGATCCCATCCTGAAGGATGGGGCAACCGGATTGGGACCAGGTTAATGGTTTTTTGATCTGACAAACGATGGGATCATGCTGTACAATCATCCTGGAGGCAAATTACATGGTAAGAAGAATTCAGGTTTCGAAACCCCTTTTTTTAAAAGTGCCTGTACACATCATTTTAAAAATTTTCGTATTACTGATAATAATGATATTCCTTACCGCATGTCCCGGGAGAAAGACAGGTGATGATGTGCCGGTTGACGATCAGGACGGCGACACGTACGGGAGGTACATTTTCGATGTCCCGACAGCTTTCACTTCGGTGGGGAATATCGACACTCCCAGGCTCGCGAGGGCGGGAGAGACAAGAAACGTACACCTTGTTTTCCTGCAACATGACGGTACAAGCCAGAGGATTATGTACTCGAAATACGATGGGACATCATTTTCCGAGCCGACGAGTCTCTCGCAGCGTGAGGGCCAGAAAAGGGGCGGCGGGTACCTCGAATCTTTTTCACAGGATCATTTAATCACGTACTGGATCAATATCCCGGCAGTCGGCGGGCAGCTCTTTTATAAAATGAGCGACAACAACGCCCGTACGTTCTCATTCGAGACACGATGGAACGAACGCAACGAGGCTCGATGGCCGTGCGTGCTGAATGTCGACGGCCGAACCAACGCGTATTTTTTCGTTCACTCAGGTAATGACTGGGAGCTTGTGGTTAACCAGGATTTTCAGGATAACGATGAACCTTCGATTAAGATCGCGAACGGTACTCCTTTCCACCTGCAGGGACTTACGGGAAAGGATAACCTCGTTTGCCTGGCTTATTTTGTACGGAGCGATAATTCTGATACCGGGCGTATCGCTTATCTTCGGAGTACCGACGGGGGCAAAATTTTCGACTGGTGGTATATGTTCGATGACATGCTGATCCAGAATCTCAGCAGCTTTTTCAGGATTGAGATTGCTGAATTCGACGGCGATGAGGTTGTTTACATGATTTTTACCGAGGAAACGCCCGAGCATACGATGGTCTATTTTTCGAGAAGCGAGGATAGCGAACTGTTTTCAACTCCAGTTGCGATTTTCACATCGGAGAATCCCCTCACACGGTCGCCGCTTTTACTGGCAAAAGATAATTATGTATTTATCGCGACAGTGGATACGGAGGATGAGGGTCCGGGATTGCGATACGTAATTTCCGAGGACATGGGAAGATCGTTCGATGCAGCGGGTCTGGCGACAAGAAGTGTTAGCAGTCCGGAAACAATGGCCGGGATTCTTTATGGCGATGGGAAAGTGATGCTGGTCTGGGACGACCTGTCGGTGGAGTCGGCAAGCGGCGAACAGTTGTACGTGTTAAATGGTGAATTAATGCGACGGTGAGCAGATGACCTGCATCACAGGTGTGGGAATACTGGTTATTGAGTTCAGGTATCAGGAATCAGGGGAAACCATTGTATTAACCAGGACGCAGTATGAAATGTTTTGTTGGAATGCATAACGATTCACATTGATTCTATAACTGCCATAAAGGAGAAGCGCTAT
>DAOVJF010000251.1 GCA_030673355.1 Planctomycetota bacterium
TATAGCATTGGAAAGTCGTAAGTTCGACCATTTCTTTTATTCTTAAATATTAAATCTTTACGATTGTTTTCTGCCATCACAACCATACATACTTTAGACAATACATTATCGGCAAGGTAATGACCGACCGGAAAACTGAAAAACCAGGTGCTGAATTTAACGACCGGATGCTTGTACAGCTCGCACGCGACCAAAGGGAAAGGTCGTACGCGAAATATTCGGATTTCACGGTCGGTGCATCGGTGGTTGGTGAAAGCGGGAAAGCATATTTCGGTTGTAATATCGAAAATGCCAGTTACCCGGTGGGGATATGCGCTGAACGTACAGCGGTGGCGACAGCGATTGCCCATGGCGAGAGAAAAATCACATCCCTGGCGCTTGCAGGTGGGAAACGGGACGAGTTGCCGGACAGTAAAATTCGGCCATGCGGCATGTGTCTTCAATTTCTCAGTGAATTCATGGACCCCGACGCGGTTATTTTGATTGCGGACGGGGATTCCGGTTTCGAATCATTTACACTTTCAGAATTATTTCCTCATGCGTTCAATTTAAAGGCAAATGAACGGGACGATGACAATGACTGAAATTATTTTTGAGAGGAAACTTGCTGAAGAACAGGTAATCGATAAGGCTGGGGCGATTCTTAAAGGCGGGGGGATAATAGTGATCCCGACCGATACGATCCCTGGAATCGGGTGCCTGGCAAGTAACTGCGATGCCGTAATAAAGGTTTTCGAGCTTAAGGAACGACCCACGAATCTTGCACTACCGGTGATTATCGCCGATTCGAAGGATGTCGAGAAATACACGACATATATTCCGCCAGCTTTTTATAAATTGACAGACCGGTACTGGCCGGGATCCGTGACGGTTATCCTGAAATCCAACGGCGTGATCGACTGCAGTGTTGGAGGCGGTAAGGACACGCTCGGTTTTCGAATTCCTGATAACCCGTTGATCAGGGGTCTGATAAGGAAAATGGGAGAACCTCTCGCCCTGACCAGCGCGAATCCACATAACGTTTTACCGTCGGCGGTACACCAGAAGCTCCTCACCTGGTGGAAGAACGAGGTGGATTTAATAATACTCGGCAGGTCGACCGCCCCGAGAATCCCGTCCGCTGTCGTTGACCTTGTCTCGGATCCCCCAAAAATTCTGAGGGAAGGCATTATCCAGACGATGGAGCTGGAGTCGCATCTCTTCTAAAGTGAAATGAAATTTGTTGATATTGATCCTTGACCGGGTTTCAGAATAGACGTTATACTCGCGCAGTCGATAAAAAAATCAGGAGAGTACAATATGCCCCTTCCTGTCGGTCAGAGACACTACACACATGGCGATATTCGCAGGACTAACAAGATGAAGGTATTTCCCGGATCGGCATCGATCGAGCTGACCGGGGAAATCTGCAAGTCCCTCAATATCAAACCCGGAAAGGTCAAATACGAAAGGTTCTCGAACGACAACACGTTCTGTTCTATCAAGGAAAATATTCGGGAATGCGATGTCTTCCTGGTGCAGACCTCGGTCCGTCCCGTGAACGATAATTTAATGGAAGCGTTGATAATGATCGACGCCCTGGTGCGCGCAAGCGCGCGACGGATCACGATGGTTATGCCGTATTACGCATACGCTCGATCTGATAAGAAGGACCGCCCGAGAATTCCAATTACCGCAAGCCTAGTCGCGAGAATTCTCGAAACCGCCGGCACCAACAGGTTACTGACGATGGACCTCCATGCCGAGCAGATCCAGGGTTTCTTCTCGGTCCCGGTGGATCAGCTTGTGGCGTTACCGATAATCGTGAAGTATTTAAAGAAAACGAAAATAAAAAATCCGGTAATTGTCGCGCCTGACGCAGGAAGTGCGAAGCGATCGGGTGCGTACGCGGAACGGATGAAGGTTCCGCTGGCAATAATCGACAAACGCAGGGACAAGATTACAGGCAAGGTTAAAATCCACGGTGTTGTTGGAGATGTCAAAGGCCAGAATGTAATCATACTGGACGATGAAATCAATTCAGGAGGGAGTATTATCAAGGCTATTGAAACGGTAAAAAATGCAGGGGCCAAGGATGTGTACGCGGGATGTACCCATCCGGTTTTCTCACCTGATGCTATTGAGAAGCTGGAAAATACCGTGGTTAGGGAGATCGTGGTAACTGATACAGTGCCAATTTTCGATCGTGGTAAAAAAGGGAAGTTGAAAGTGCTGCCGGTCGGATCACTGTTCGCGCAGGCGATTCGTTCGATTCACACGGGAAGCAGTGTCAGTGTCCATTTCAAGTAGGATCCGATAATTTCGGGCAAGAACAAAGATGCCATTTATTATTCTTCTTTTACTCCAACATACAGCCGAGAACATAAGTATTTTCGAGCGGATATCCGAATGGTGCACGAATGTAATCCAGGTGACGCATTATCCTGGCGTATTTTTCCTTATGGCCCTTGAATCGATGATCGCACCGATTCCGTCTGAAGCTGTAATGCCGTTTGCGGGATTCCTGATTTCCATGGGAGAGATGACATGGCCACTGGTCGCGCTATGGTCTACCCTTGGTTCTATGGTCGGAAGCCTGCTTTCATACTGGATGGGAATGTACGGCGGGAGACCACTCGTTTTGAAAGTCGGAAAATACCTTCTCCTGAATGTCCATCATCTCGATGCAACCGAGAGGTACTTTAACAAATATGGTCCAATAACCGTTTTCATATGCCGGTTCGTGCCGGTTGTGAGGCATTTTATAAGTATTCCGGCCGGGATGGGAAAAATGCCGATGACGACATTCCTGTCGATGACAGTTGTCGGGGCATTCATGTGGAATATGTTTCTCGCGTGGGCGGGTTACTGGTTAAAAGAGAACTGGCAGGATCTGAAAGGGTATTTCCACTGGATCGACATCGTAATCCTGGTGATGATCCTGCTGGTCATCGTTGCTTTTATTATCCGGCAGGTGCTTGAATGGAAGACGCAAAGAAAAAATAAGATTGAAAACGAAAGTAAAATGGAATAGAACATCCAGAATACAGGAGAGTTAAATGTAATGGAAATGGAACGAACTTTTGTAATGATAAAACCCGACGGGGTCCAGCGGGGACTTGTGGGGAAAATACTCCAGAGATTTGAAGATCGCGGAATGAAAATCGCGGGAATGAAACTGATTCATGTGACCGTTGACCTTGCCAGCACACATTATGAGGAGCATGTTGGAAAACCATTCTATGAGCCATTGATGAAATATATCCAGAGTGGACCCGTTGTGGTCGCGGTGATTGAAGCTCCGGATGCGATCGAGCAGGTACGGAAAATGGTCGGTGCAACAGATCCGGCCGATGCGGATGTCGGCACTATCCGCCACACATGGGCACAGGATGTAACACGGAACAGGATTCACGCTGCCGACAGTCCGGCAAGCGCGGAGGGTGAAATCGGGATATATTTCAAAGAAGGTGAAATCCTGGATTACCCGCTGTCCGTGCATGATTGGATGTTTCGCGACTGAATACCCATGTCATCAAAAAAAATAGAATGGATCATTTTCGACCTTGGAGGGGTACTGGTCGAGTTGATCGGTGTACCCACAATGCTCGAATGGACCGGTCACACGATGACGGTCGAAGAATTGTGGCGCAAGTGGCTTGAATCTCCATCCGTAAGGGCATTTGAACGAGGTAATTCATCTCCTGTAGAATTCGCAAAGAATATGGTCAGTGAATTCTCATTGCCTGTAAATGATAAGGTGTTCCTGGAAACATTTATCACATGGCCGAAAGGATTGTATCCCGGTGTTGTTGAAATGCTGTCGGATTTGCACAGCAGTTATAAAATCGGGAGTTTTTCGAATACTAACCCGCTTCACTGGGAACGGTTTATCAGAAAGAATGGAATTGACCGTATGTTCGATATGAACTTTCCATCCCACCAGACGGGTTTCTTGAAGCCGGACCTTGACGCGTTTGAGAATGTTGTCAGGCTTCTGGAGTGTCATCCGGAGCAAATATTGTTTATAGACGACAATCAGATAAATGTGGATGGCGGTTTAGAGGCCGGGATGGAAGCGTTAAGGATATCCGGACCTGATGAATTAATAAGATGGTTTAAGGGTATTTTTGGGTAAAACCTCTAATTTTATATAGATAATTGCCTGAAAAGGGCAATTTTTCAGTATTTGCACTTGACAATAAGGCACTCAGGTTTTATACTAAGATTAATATCATGCTTTAAATTATCGTATTTTGGAGGATTATTATGTCTAAAATTGCTGGTGTTGATCTTGGAACTACTTTTTCAGTGATTGCTGTTATGGAGGGCGGAGAACCGACGGTTCTCGAGAACTCCGAGGGTGACCGCACGACACCATCGGTTGTCGCGTTCACTAAGGATGGTGAACGTCTTGTTGGCAAGGTTGCGAAAAACCAGGCTGTAATGAATCCCGACCGGACAATTATGTCAATTAAACGGCAGATGGGCCGTGATTATAAAGTTACAATAGACGGCAAGGATCTCCCGCCCCAGGAGATCAGCGCGTATGTGCTCCAGAAGTTAAAAGCCGACGCGGAAGCAAAGCTTGGTGAGAAAATTACCGATGCTGTTATCACATGCCCGGCATACTTTACGGATTCCCAGCGACAGGCGACGAAGGACGCGGGGAAGATCGCGGGGTTTAATGTACTGAGGATAATCAACGAGCCTACCGCTGCGGCACTTGCATACGGCCTCGATAAAGAAGGAGAGCAGACTATAATGGTGTTCGACCTCGGCGGTGGAACATTCGATGTCAGTATCCTTGAAATCGCGGACGGGGTTTTTGAGGTCAAGTCCACTAACGGAAACAACCTTCTCGGCGGTGATGATTTCGACCAGAAAATAGTTGAATGGCTTGCGGAGGATTTCAAGAAAGAGAATGGAATCGATCTGAAAGCCGATGCGCAGTCGCACCAGCGCATGAAAGAAGCCGCTGAGAAGGCAAAGATAGAGTTATCGAGCAAGA
>DAOVJF010000504.1 GCA_030673355.1 Planctomycetota bacterium
CCTCTTGGAAGCTGCACGATGAAATACAATCCGAAAATCAATGACCTGACAGCCAGCTTTCCGGGATTTACTGAACTTCACCCATACCAGGATGTTGAAGAATGCCAGGGCGCTTTGCAGTTGATGCGGGACCTTGAGAAAATGTTCTCGGTAATTTTCGGCATGAATTCATTCTCACTTCAACCGGCGGCAGGCGCGCATGGCGAATTCACCGGCCTGTTGATAATCAAAAAGTACCTCGAATCGAAAGGGCAGGAACACAGGAACGAAATGCTCATCCCGGACAGTGCGCACGGGACAAATCCAGCATCATCCGTTATGGCGGGATTTAAAACCATCGAGATTAAATCCAATGACCGCGGCCTTCTCGATGTGGATATTCTCAGGGACACCCTTAATGGGAACACTGCTGGAATTATGATGACCAATCCGAATACACTCGGATTATTTGAAGAGGACGTATTGGAAATCGCGGATCTGGTGCATGGTGCGGGCGGGCAACTTTATTACGATGGCGCCAATGCTAATGCAATTGCCGAGATCGCGCGCCCCGGCGATATGGGATTCGATGTAATTCACCTCAATCTCCATAAAACATTCTCTACCCCCCATGGCGGCGGGGGACCCGGCTCCGGTCCGGTCGGTGTAAAGAAACATCTCGCGCAATTCCTTCCGAATCCCAGGATAATTGAACGTGATGACGGCCTTCTCGACTGGGACGATAACCCGCATTCCATCGGTCGAATGAAAATGTTCTACGGTAATTTCCTGGTGCTGGTCAGAGCGTACACTTACATCCGTATGCTCGGTGCGAAAGGTCTCAGAAAGATGAGCGAGGTATCCGTTCTCAACGCGAATTACCTGAGAACGAAAATTTCAAGGTTTCTCGATGTTCCGTACAATCGAACCTGCATGCACGAATTTGTGGCAAGCGGTGAAAAACTTGCGAAGGAAACAGGTTGTCATACGCTCGATATCGCGAAAACCCTTCTCGACTACCGGGTGCACCCGCCGACCGTTTATTTCCCCCTGATCGTCAAGGAAGCGCTCATGATTGAACCGACCGAAACCGAAAGCCTGGAAAACCTCGATCGTTTTATAGAGGTCATGAAAACCATTGTCGAGAAAGCAAAAACGGATCCCGACTGGCTTCATAACGCTCCACACTACACCCCGGTGCGAAGGCTCGATGATGTTCTTGCCGCGAGAAAACCCGATGTATGCTTCTCCGACTGGTCCGACGACAGTTGTGAATAAAAATTAGATAATTACGAAATCCAACCGCAGGATGCGGTCGGCACTTGTTATCCGATAGCTGGAAGCTGACGGCACGTAGGGGAAATCCTTACTTCAAACCGCTGGTGGAAAATTTATATTGGACAAGAGTGGGGAAATTCCTAAACACAAATTACGTAAAAATCCTTAATAAACCCTCAAGTACCAGCATAAAACTGTCGATAATTCTAATAAGAAACATCAACGTGTAAAAGAAGATAGGATATATAATTTCCTATGGTATACTATCAATATCTTAAGCATAACTGCAATCTTCAGGGAAGAAGGGTGACGGGAGGTGCATTATGGGTGTCAACGAAATAAATGACCAGCGTGAAACTATCACCAGCCATAGGCTTGAAAACCTGGGCAAGGTCCAGCGCCGTGAAGGCGAGGACGGGGGGGGCGGAGGCAGGGAGTTTCAACAGATGCTCGATTATGGTGAGAAGGAAGAAAAGGAAGGTAAGAAGGACAATACACCGGATAAAGACCAGGCCGGTAAGGCAGCAACGCAGCCCAGGGCTGTTGGACGGAACGATCAACCGGTGAACAAGAGGGATAAACTCTCACCGGGCGCCCTTATCGATGTCGAAGGGTGAATCCGTGAGTAAATTCCATTCCCCCCTACCCCGGCGGGTCAATAAATTCCTGCTCTTTCACAGGCAAAAATAGGTATTTCCCAGGCACGACCTTGAAATATTTTTGGTATCCTGAATTATTTAGATTTAGAAATAAATTATAATTCGGATTTTGTGACCATTATTTGCCAACCCAAATGACTTGTGATAAAATCCTGCCGTTCTTATCAATTTTTCAGGGACAGGCGCGAATAATTAAAGGAATGAGGGTATAAATGAACTGCAACGCTCCTGATGATGTCCTTTCGGCCGTTAAGGAACACGGCGTTAAGCTGATTCAGTTCTGGTTTACCGATGTTCTGGGCGTACTTAAAAGTTTCGCCATCACTCCCTCCGAACTGGATGAAGCACTGAATGAAGGGATGGGTTTCGATGGCTCATCGATCGATGGTTTCGCGCGAATCGAAGAAAGCGATCTGATCGCGATGCCGGATCCGACAACTTTCCAAATTCTTCCCTGGCAGCAGAATGGAAACGCGACGGCTAGAGTTATCTGCGACATCCTCAATCCCGGTGGTGTACCGTACGAGGGTGACC
>DAOVJF010000175.1 GCA_030673355.1 Planctomycetota bacterium
CTTTGATATCCTGAACGAAAAATTAAGAGCCCCTTAAAAAGGGATTCTTGATAGAGAAAGTGTGACTGGTGGTTATTCTGTTTCGGGTTCTTCTTCTGCATAGGAGAGAACAAAGCCCAGTTCGATTGCGCCTTCTTCTTTGATTTCCGCCCGAATAATCAAAATGTCACCCGCATCATTTGTGAACCCGGCTGTCGCTCTGCTTGGACCTGCTTCTGTAAAATCCTCATTCAAAGTCCAGCCTTCAAGATTTCCATAGAATTCAGCGACCGCGTCCCATGACATTTCTCCCGATGCATAAACACCGAGATCGATATCATTATCACCGGTCCCAATGCCGCCGCCAGCAACTGTCAAACCGTCCATCATGGGAATTGAATCCGGCCAGCCATCAGGTATGCCTTCTGTGGCTGTGAGATTTAAATCCGGCACCTCTTCGGGTGTATCAACCGGTTGATCTGTATCAGGTGGGGTATCTGCATCGACATCCCCCCTTGGGCCGCCTGTGTCCGATGGCTGACTGGATGGGCATGCGACCAGGCCGATGAGCATTACTGAGACTGCAAGTAACATCAGGATTTTAAGGAATTTCATGAATACGCCTCCATATTTTTGGTTAACCCCCCATACGCCAGGAATTCCCCAGGGTGTCCATATGAAATACTGTTATCCCCTGCTTGTTATTAAATTCCTGGATTCTCTATATAGGATTTAATACGAAAAGGATAACCAATCAGGTGTCAATGTCAAGTCACAGTTTCCGTATCAGTGCCGGATTTATGGATAACATGATCCAGTTATGTATTGTACTCTGGCATTGACGGTCAGCTTGTCTTTATCATTAAATAGCATTAAAATTCCTAAAGGTTGAAATATTGCATGCCAGAATACGAATTAGGAGGAATTATGATAATCAGGATTGCTGCTGTTATCAGCATTATTGCTTTTTGTGCGGTGTTATTTACCGGTTGCGGAGGGGGAAGTTCTGTGGCACCGGCTGTCGCCACAATTAAGGTGATCTCTCCCAATGGAGGGGAAACCCCCCATGCAGGGGAAAATCTGATGATTGCCTGGGTCTCTCAGGATGTCACCGGTACGGTCGAGATTACCTACTCAAAGGATAATTTCGCTGCCGATATCCAGGTTATCGTGGCCGGATGGGCGGGCAGCGGAAGTTATTCCTGGCAGAATATTCCCGACGATCAGTCAACAACCGTGCGAGTACGGGTGAGTTCGACAAGTGACCCGACTGTATTCGATATATCGGATGCGGATTTTTCAATCCTGGCGCCGATTGTTGTCCAGGTTGGATGGGCGGTAAGTTTTGGCAGCGGAAAAGAGTTAGGCAAAGATGTCGCTGTGGACCCGGACGGAAATTTCTATATCGTCGGGACTTTCGATCCCGGCATCGGGGGATGCGATTTCGATCCCGGACCGGGTGATGCAATGATTGATACCAACGGCTGGGAGGACATTTATATCTCTAAATTCGATACGGACGGGAATTTCCTCTGGGTACAGACATGGGGCGGTACAGGCACCGATGAAGGTCATGCGGTAGCGGTCGATCCAGCCGGATCTGTCTACGTATCGGGTAAATTTGAAAGCACGGTCGATTTTGACCCCGGGACAGGCACTCACAACAAAACCGCCAGTGGTACCGAGGATGTGTTTCTCTCCAAATTTGATCTCGATGGAAATTTCCTCTGGGCTGAGACATGGGGATCCGGCGATACTGCCAGCTACCCATATTCCCCATTTTACGGGGATTGCGGTGAAAGTGTGGCGGTCGATGCATCGGGTGATGTGTATGTAGCCTGCAACCAGAGAATTCCGGGCATAAGAAAATATTCGTCCGCTGGAATGCTCGTCTTCACTTATGGATGGGGCACCTCGTCAACATTCGATCGTGCGTACGGTGTGGCCGTGTCGTCTGATGCGGTTTACATAGCCGGGCGTTTTACCGGGACGATGGATTTCGACCCGGGCCTTCCGGTCGATAACCATACCGCGAATGATTATGTCGATTCCTGCCTTATAAAACTCGACCTTTCAGGCAGCTATCAATGGGGCCTTAACTGGGGCGGAACAGATAAACTTACCGGCTATGCAAACCCCCCGTATTATGGCGATTGCGCCTTTGATGTTGCGGTGGACTCATCCGGGAATCCGTATGTTTGCGGAAGTTTCTACGGTACAACCGATTTCGATCCCGGCGCGGGAACTACAGCCCACACGGCTGTCGATGATTTCGGGGATGCTTACCTGGTCAGGTTTACCGCCACTGGCGTTTACCAATGGGTCGAGATTATAGCCGGCGACCATTTCCAGGAATCTTTCGGAATTTCAATTAACGCCTCCGGTGATCTGGGTATGACCGGCAGATTCTATAACACCGTTGATTTCGATACCGGCGGCGGCACGGAGGACCATACATCTGTAGGCGACTCGGACATTTTCCTGAGCAAGTATGATGTCAATGGAAACTGGAAATGGACATTGACATGGGGAAGCACAAGTTATGATCTTGGCGTGGGAACCGCATTCGATCCGCTTGGGAATGTCCTGATGGCTGGCTATTTTAACGATACAATTGATTTCGATCCCGGTGCAGATACCGATGATCACACAGCTGGCGGATTTGATGACGCGGTGCTGATTAAACTGAACCCTGATGGGTTCTGGGATTGATTTACGTTGGTTTTGAATTTGTTTGTGATATATGCTAGATTGTACTCGTCAATAAATTTCAAACGTACGGTTTTTTAAACCGAAAGGAGGCATGACTTAGTATGAGATCAATGAGCGAATACATAGTAACCCTGTCATGCCCCTGGAGGTCCGACCGCTGATGTAACCCGCTTGAATAAGAAGGAACCGCGACCGTCCAGTTGGGCGGTCATTTTCTTTTTTAGATCGGGTCACTCAATGGCTGGACAGGGGTAGAAGAACATCCAGTTTTGTATTAATGGAAATAATCCGGGAGGTGATCATATGCTTGTAATAGCTGACGTAGAGACTAAAAGTGAGTTATCCAGGGGGATTAACAGCAAAATAAGATCAAGGAGAACAAAAGTTTTGATTAACAATAACTTAGAAACTAATAAAAGTACGGAGCACAGCTCCGGTGTTGTATACAGGAAATCAACAGGTTTCTACGAAGTACATCCTGATTCCGATCGTGTTAATGCAGTCACCTGCACAATTTCATCGAAGCTCAGGAAAGACCTGATCTATCCACTCGCGGACCCGTCCTCACGGCGTCAACGTGTATTGGATGTTAAGGACATCAAGATGACCGATCCGGTCGCGATCAACGACAGGGTGATTTTTATCGATTCCGGGGACGGTACAGGGGTGATCACTGAAATTCTGCCGCGCTCCAATAAACTGAACCGGCTTTCGCCTCGGAACAAGAAAATGGAGCAGGTTATTGTCGCTAATGTTGATCAGGTCGTTGTCGTTACGCCGGCATCGAAGGCAAAAAAACATTGGTCGTTTGTCGACTGCTTCCTCGCCGACGCTGAGGTTGCCGAGATCCCGGTGCTGATGTGTATCAGCAAAACCGATATTGCAGATGATGATTTCATGGACGGGGTGCGTGTTTACGAGAAAATGGGTTATCCAACAGTACTGACAAGTGTTGTGGATAAAACAGGGCTGGATGATTTCAGCAATGCAATCAGGGACAAGGTTTCAGTCCTGGTGGGAAAATCAGGAGTTGGAAAATCAAGCCTGATTAACTCAATCCAGCCTGGATTCGAGTTATTCGTTAAGGAAGTCAGCAGTAAAACCGGAAAAGGGAAACACGCGACAACCCATCTCGAATTGTTCCCGCTTGATTTCGGGGGCGGGGTAGTGGACACGCCGGGCATGCGAAAATTCGGACTCTGGGAAGGATCGGACCTGGATATCGCATACTTGTACCGGGACCTGAGACCCTACCTGGGCCAGTGCAGATTCGGCTCCGATTGCTCTCATACCCATGAACCGGGATGTGCGATCAAGGATGCATTGGACGCTGGTGAGATTTCAGAAATGAGGTACAGGAGCTACATGAAAATGGCAAGGTGAAACATCCTGTTCTGTTTATAAGGAGCGCGGAGCCGCATCCATTAATAAAACCGGAACCTGGGTTCTGCGCTCCTTAATTTTCTTCTTATCCTATTTCCCCTTCGATTGTGGTGCTAAAAGAACGACGAGGTTCATCATCAGGAATACAATGTCCCTGATCATTGCCCCCCAGGCTGCATTTGTGCCCGTGACCAGTTCGAATAACCAGTTATCAAGTCCGCAACCGCAGTCGATTTCCATCCCGCGAACAATTGCTGCGCCTACCGCAAAGATAAACACGATATTCAAGGCCAGTAAGAGGATCGCCGAGGGCCGTACCCATCTATGAGCAATGAACAGCACGCCGGTGACGAGTTCCAGCACCGGCATGATTACTGCCATTGGGCTGACCAGCCACGTGAGCGGACCGACCATGAGTTCGTAGACCAGGATTGCCCTGCCGAAGTCCCATGGATTGGCTAGTTTTTCGATACTTGCCGTAATGAATATAAGGCCAAGCAGTATTCTGCATGCATGATAAACAGGTCCCGGGACCACTGAAGTATCCCTGACCGATCCGCTGTCAGGCGTCATGGGTCAACCCCCACGCTCACCGGGTAACCCCGGAATTCCCATTCGTCCAGTCCCTCGCTGAAGATGTAAACCTCCTGGTAATATTCGTAAATCAGCGACTGGGCGAGAATGTATGACTCATCGCATGTCTCGCTTTTGCAGTAGCACACGACCGGTGTGTCAGGAGTGATCTGATCCCTGTATTGTTCGAAATACAGGTCGAACTCATCGTAGTGCCAGTTAACAGCTCCCTGAATATGCCCATACGCATAACGTTCCGGGTTTCTTGCATCGAGGAAAAGATATCCGCCCTCATCATAATATTGCTTCGCGGTATCGACATCGATCCGGATGATTTCGGCAAGTTCGGGACCGTCCGGTTCTGTCGGGACCGGGAATCGTTCGGCCTCCCAGTTGTAAATGAGCGGGACGCCCTGGAGCAGTCCCGCTTTCGCCCGGCTGATTATCCCCCGTTCAGCCATCGCGAAAAGCACTGGTGTCCTGAGCCAGTTGATGATTAATGCGGCAATTATAATAATAACAAGGAGGATAATCGCTTTCTGTAAGTCACTTTTTAATGAATTTTCCATATTTGGTGCGGTGTTAGTATAACACGATCAGTGGAATTCAGTCCGGGAATGATTTCCACTGATTTATTTAGACATAATAAAAATATGAAAGTTCAAGCGGGATTCAGGGGGGAAAGTAAGCAAAGGTGGAAAGGGATATATAGATGGATCTTCGCAGGATCCTATATTCCTGCGTTAGTGTTAACTTGTTTAGCTGTTACGCGGCCTGGAAATTCCTGATCTCAACCTCTACACCCTCATATTCCGCGGTTTCAGCGGATTTCAGAAGCCTATCTGAAATTTCCTCATCGACGTACGCCTCACCACAGTTCGTGCAGATCCACGCCGGTACATTTTTAATGACCAATGTCATTCCGTTTCTTTCAAAAGTAACAGTAGTTTTACCCTGGACTGTTTCGTCATTTCGACAGATTATACATTTCATTATTTCCGCCTCCTTTCATAACCCTCGTGCCAGTGTTCCAGATCAGGCTCGTATACCGCAGTTATGAATATCAATCGTGGAAGTTCATAGCTTCATTTTGATTATCGGTACCCGATCCATGAAACGTTCAGTCAGATTGTGCCAGTGCGAAACTGTTTCTTCGCCAACGATCCAGCACAGGCAGACTTCTTTTCCCTGAACGGTAATGTGAGGGAAATCAACTATCCCTTTTATGAAATTCCTGATCAAGACTCCACTCATGTCTACCTCGGCGATTATCCGCATCAGGCACTCATACTCGGATGGCGGCGGTCCCTCTGAATGGCCGTTACCTTTCGGTGTCCACTTTCCCGTTAGTGGATCGAAGCCTTTGGCCTCTAGTTTCCCGAATAATTTTTGGATAGCGTCAAGTTTGCCTTTGATCCATGGGAGCAGTGCACGGGCTTCATCGAGGGAAAAATGTTTA
>DAOVJF010000448.1 GCA_030673355.1 Planctomycetota bacterium
ATATGGACGTATTCCTGAGCAAGTTCGCTTCATCGGGTAATTTCGAGTGGGCGCGGACCTGGGGAGGATCAAGCAATGATCGAGGCCGTGGTGTTGCCACTGACGGCTCCGGGAATGTATACGTTACAGGCTACTTCAATGGCTCTGTCGATTTCGACCCCGACCCCGGCAGTGACGATCCGCACACATCGAATGGTGGGTACGATGTTTTCCTGAGCAAGTTCGATTCATCGGGTAACTTCGAGTGGGCGTGGACCTGGGGCGGACCAGGCTGGGATGAGGGCTTAGGAGTTGCCGGTGATAGCTCTGGGAATGTCTACGTTACGGGATATTTTAATGGCACAGTAGATTTCAATCCCGGAGGCGGCGATCCGCACACATCGAATGGTTTCAGAGATGTCTTCCTGACCAAGTTCGATTCGTCGGGTAACTACGAGTGGGCGCGGACCTGGGGTGGAACAGGCTATTATAATGTAGGCTATGGAGTTGCCACTGACGGCTCTGGGAATATTTACATCACGGGCTATTTCAGTAACACAGCAGATTTCGATCCCGGAGGCGGTGATCCGCACACATCGAATGGTGGGTACGATGCCTTTCTGAGCAAGTTCGATTCATCGGGTAACCTCGAATGGGCACGGACCTGGGGTGGATCAGAATGGGATGAGGGCTGGGGAGTTGCCGCTGATGGCTCCGGGAATGTCTACGTTACGGGCTATTTCCAGGGCACAGCCGATTTCGATCCCGGCGGCGGCGATTCTCACACATCGAATGGTATAGAAGATATCTTCCTGAGCAAGTTCGATTCATCGGGCAACTTTGCGTGGGCACGGACCTGGGGTGGATCAGGCTATGATCGAGGCCGTGGAGTTGCAGCTGACGGCTCAGGGTATGTCTACATTACGGGCTATTTCAGGAGCACAGTAGATTTCGATCCTGGTGGCGGTGATCCTCACACCTCAAATGGCGGAGCGGATGTCTTCCTGAGCAAATTCGATTCATCGGGCAACTTCGAGTGGGCGCTGACCTGGGGGGGATCAGGCTATGATCGAGGCTATGGTGTTGCCGTTGACGGCTCCGGGAAAGTCTACGTTACAGGAGTTTTCGAATTCAAAGTCGATTTTGCTCCAACCGACCCACCCTGCAGCGAGGCTCCGGATGAGCACACCTCGAATGGATGGTTTGACATATTCCTGACCAAGCACCTCCCGGACGGCTGCTGGTAACTAACCCCAAACCTGGCTACATGGAATAAAAGGGGATAATGACCAATGGCACCTTTTCTTTCAACCTGAAATACTTGCACTGTGACACTTTCTACTTCTATGATTACGAAACACAATCATGGGAGAAAAGCCCGGAAAAATTTATTCGCCGAAAGCTGAGAGCATCGACACGATCGATCCGTTTATTACTCCGGATGAATTGGTCTCAAATCTGGAAGATGGAAAATCGGTTCTGGATGTGGGATGTGGCTCGGGCAGTTTCGATTATACAAAGCGACCCGGTGTCGAGATCCACGCGTGCGATGTCTTCCCCGATCCCATTGTTCCCAACCTGCCGAATGTCCAATATCGCCAGATGGTTGGTGAAAGTCTTGATTATCCGTCGGACTCTTTTGACCTGATCATTCTGAATTTCGTACTTGAACACACCGAAAATCCGGAACAGATCGTCAAGCTGTGTTTCAAAATCGCGAAGCCCGGCGGGATGCTATACGTGAGTGTCCCGAATGCTATTCATTATGAAGACCGGGCATTCCGCGCGTGCGACAGGTTCTTAAAAATAATCACCCTGAAACCATTTGACAGGATTGAGCATATCCAGCATTTCAACGAGGACCGTGTCCGGTCAATTGGTATTAATGCAGGATTTGGCCAAAACGCCAAAGCCTTTATCCCTGCGGGATTTGCATGGATTTACAATAATATCCAGGGCCTGTCAGACTCGAAAGGACTTAAAAGTCGAACTAAGTTGTTAATTTTTCGCTGGAACCTGCTTATGGCGGTCACATGGCTCAAAATCAACCGGCTCATTAAACCCTCCGACCCAAGGCGTGGGGCAAATATAGTTTATACATTCCGGAAACCGGGCGAGGACGTTTATAAAGCCACTCCGGTTCCGGAAATCAAGGAGCGTTTCTTCTCGCATTCATGCGGGTACTGCGGGCTTCCGGTAAATCTGGATAATGTGAATAATGGTCCCTCTCGTGACGAATTGTACTGGAAATGCCCCCGTTGCCAAAAGTTAAACATCATATGAAAAAGGGGACAGCCAGCCAAATTTGCCGTCAATTTTACCCTCAACAATTTCTGATCTGCCTGGCAAATTTGAGTGCCTGTACCCGATCATCCTTTGAAAATTAAGGTTTCATGCAAATTATCTATACCTTTATTTCGATTAATGAATTATAATTAAGATAATTAATCCATTCATTTCATGCCATCCTGAAACTCGACTTGAATTAACTCTTTTCGATAGATCCGCTTTTATAGGAGCCGTAGAAATGAGATTTCTTCAGATCAGTGTAATCGTCTTATTCCTTCTAATGCAGGGTTGCGGAAGTAAGTCAAGCCCTGTAGCACCCCATTCAGATTATAGTGGCACCCAAACAATCTTGACAGATTCTCAGAGGACGGTCTCCACAAACCGCTATTTGTGGGGAATCTGGGATGTTCGAATTTTGGGGGATCGCGAGACTGTCGAAATTATTCCCGACAGAAGCTCCACTATGCATTTCAACACTGTCAGGCTGATGGAGGAAGTCCCGTGCACGACCTGTATTGCAATTTTTATCAAACAGTTTATTCCCCCTGATATTCTATCCGTTGATTTCAGGCTCGCGCATCCTTTTCCAGCTCCCTTAAACCTTACCGCTTTCGATTTAAGGGGAATCATTATCAACGGCGCTGACTATACATTTCCCGCAAGCAACAGGTC
>DAOVJF010000632.1 GCA_030673355.1 Planctomycetota bacterium
AAAGTCAGGAAGAATAAAAGAAGCATCCAGGGCAAAACCCTTGCTTTTTTTAATCCGGTTACCCTTACTGAAATTACATATCCGATCACGCCCGTGATATATCCCGCCAGGATGAGTATTTTTAATCTCCCGAAAACCGATCCTGCCGATGTAATTCCATAGGCATACAGGTAGCGATCCGTGATCTCGCGGAAGAACTGGGTGGTAACCGAAAATGAGTCGTGAATACGTCCGATCAGGTTAGCCCCGAACTGAAGTTGAAACGCTTGGGGATCTTTCATTATATAAAGGCCCCATCCGATCCCGCCCGCGATGTAGGGGATAAGAGCGGCCAAATAGTGCCTGAACTTTAGATTTCTCCTGTCGAAATACAGGTTCAGGAGAATCATCCCGAAAAGCGCCAGGATTCCGTTGGGATGAGTAAGCCCGCTCATGACGACCAGCGTGTGACCAATAAGCATAGCCAAAGGAAGGTTGGATTTTCTGAGCGACATGTAGGACGCGAATGATGCGAACGCGAGCGCGGCGCTCATCATGTCCATACGCCCGTCCGCGGCGGCATTGATGAAAATGAAATCGATAGCGGTCAGGCCCATCGCGAGAAGTCCCGCCGTACGGTTTCCGGTCAGGCTGGTCGCGATGGAGTAAATTGAAAATAACAGGATCAACCCGAAGAAAGTAGAAAGGAACCTCATCGAGAACAGGCTGAATCCGAAAATTTTATACCATCCGGCCTGGGCGAGAAAATGAAGCGGCGGTTGCCAGTAGGTGTGCTCGTCGATCCGCACCCACTGGATTCCCGCGGTCTCCTTGATTGTCGTACCCATGTGGCCGTACTCGATCAGGTTGTAGGCGGGGCAGGCGAACCAGGCCTCATCGTGCCACGGCTGCTTTGTCCGGATCGTCATCCAGGATAAGAGAATGAAAATAATAACAATCAGGAGCAAGAGAAGAATATGTAATGTCTGCCTGGGCATGGGAAAAGCTACCGGACCGTGAAACAGGTCCTGTCAAGACGGAATTATATAGTAAAAACTCAGGGTTTTTAGCAAT
>DAOVJF010000185.1 GCA_030673355.1 Planctomycetota bacterium
AGTAATTTTCAGCAAAAATCCAACCTGGAGGACTATCCTGAATAGAAAACATTCCCCCCTACTCATCCTTATCTCTTTAATTACACTTCTCACAGCATTCGGGTGCGGCAGCCCCGACTCAAACCCTGCCTCACCATCGACTAACGCTTCCGACATAGGACTACTGGATCTTATTTCTGCTTCAAGTACCGATGGCACGGAAGTTATCGGCGTTTATGATCTTAATTTTGATCCTGAAACCGAGACCCTTGACCTGGTCGAGGCTCGCGGTGCGGATACCCATTACGACATCACCGGTTTCATATTGCCATTCGCATCTGCAGCTTTGATAAGCTGGGACCCGACTACCGGGTTACTGGTATTTGATCTGACAGTTAATAACCCAACCGTGGTCGATGTTTATGACCTTCGCGGCCTGATGATTTCACCCCCGGGCCTTGGTTACGAATTGACGAACGCAGATGATTTCACAGCGCTTTTCAATCCTTACGCAACACCAGCTGTGCATCCATTCAAAGCTTTTGGAAAGACCGTTCCCCTCCGCAAATTTGGCGGAGGAGCGACTTTCACCGAGCAGTACTCAATCCAGTTCCCGATGCCTTTACCGACACCACTGGAATGTAAATTACTGCTTGAGGTTTCACATCCCGGTAATTGCGAAGACCCGTACGAAATTTCGAACCAGGTAGTCAGCAACCCGATTACATCAAGTACTTCAGCCACGATTACTATTGATACTTTCGATCACCAGAACAATGTTACTGCGGTCGTTGTAGACACATCATTGTTCACAGGCGGCCTGACCTGGCTGACCCTGATTGCAACCGACACATGGCAGGGCACAGTCATTAATTCAGCCGGTGCTCCTGCAGGAACCTATTCAGTTCTCATGGCGTCGCTCTCACTCGCCGGTGACCCAGCCCTCTTCGATTACATTGAAATTGAAGTTGCCACGGGTACGATTCCAACTGGTGTGTGGAGCGGAACCGAGTATATCCTTACACATGGTAACTGCAAGCTCGACCTTGGTGTTATCGCCGATCCGGGCGGTCCCAGGGATAGCGAGATTCTCATGGCCAGTGATGGTGTCACAAACTGCGATGCTGTCATTAAGTACGATGCCAACTATGCCGCATGGAACTATTACGTAAGTACAGTCACAACGCTCGATCCTAATGTCGCTTCATACGATGCACATCCTATCGAGCGAATCGATGCGGCAGACGACGGTGCTTTCAGCTTCACCAACAGCAACTGGTCGGACCTGTTTGCAATGACTGCAAGTGGGCCAGTGTACTACGCCCAGGTCTGGAATGTTCTTGATAACAATCCGAAGCTTCACACAGGTCCATATCCCGATGACAGCCGTTACTGGAACGATCTGAATTACGACTGCTTCATATATCCGATCGACGTCTGTGATGACTTCGCGCTCGGCCAGCATGCCCTTTTCACTTCAGGCACCGATTACACTCCCGAAGACCTGACATTCCTCGGTGTTATGCCTGATTCATACACCTATGACAAGGTCAGGTACTATGGCAACCTCGATCCGTTCGCAGGTATCGGTACCGGCCTTACGAATTCATTGGACGTTCGTGGGATCGACGTAATAGAGGGCGTGGAAGAGTCACCTACACATGCCGATGTTTACGATTCTGCAACTCTCTATGTGCTTGAGAATAACACGGACATGTTCCAGGTCGAAGTTTACAGAATTCTGGATACTGTAGCTAGTATGGGCTGGGACACCGTTTACTACGTGATGACTATCAATATCGATGAGTACGCAGGCACGGATCTCAATGTTGAAGGCAAGGATATCGAGATCCTTCCGATCAATCTTCACTACAAGCTCAATCCCAATGATCCTACACTCTGTGTACTGGTTTCCTACTTCGACTGGAGCGGGAAAATCAATGGCGAGGTGTTCCTGTACAATGCCGCCACCGGTGTTTTCCTCGAATCTATTGGGGATATATCCACAAGCCCCGCCCTTCCTCACCATAGGGTACAGTTCCTTGACACCGATGATGGTGACTGGGAGATTCATGTAACGAGCATTAATCCTGCTGGTAACACTGTAGCGACTATATTCAGTTATTAAGAGCCAGGAGTTCTTTTAATAAACCTAAAGGCGCCGGCCCATTGTGGCCGGTGTCTTTGATTTTTTTAGTGCATGACCGTATATGCAATTGCATACATTCCTGCTACTGCTAATGAACCATCTATGTGGTACATTTATCATAAGTGGATGAGAGAGTTTCTATAACCTCTAACATAGAGGAGGCTTCGATATGACATTTATGAAAACTACCCGGACGATGGTGATGGGTGCTGCTGTCGCAATTATGGTTTTAGTATTTTTCCTGCCCGGAGCCCTCCGGGCCGAGGTATTGAACGATGACGAATTCGGATCGCTTGAGATTATCGATATTTCAGTCATCGAGGAACTCACTGGAGTTTATACACCGGTGGGTCTGGACTTCAACCTTACCCGGGGAAGCACATATTATCCGGGCGATGACCTGATGATCCGGTTTATGGGTCAGCATGAAATGTATGTAACGATCGTAGATTATTCACCCGACCGTACGGTTAAACCGCTCGTTGTAAATGAGCATACAACACTTACCGGCGGAGGGTTGCAGCGGGAAACATGGTGGACCATCGGCAGTTCACTTGGTAAGGAATATATTTTGATGATCGTATCAAGACTCCCGTTGACCGATGCGAGGATTGAAACGATCGCGCTGGTGCCCAATGAAGTCGAACTGGATGAAACGATTTTAAAAATGGCGGTTAATGATTTCAGGGTGGTTGCGTCGGGTCGGGATCCGGGTGTGATCGTGGACATGTATTCAAATTCCGGCCATGGCAATATGAATCTCCTTTCAATTGAAGATTTAGGCGGTACGAGATTATCTGAATGGGATGGTGTCACGCGTCTTCCGTTGAGCGACTTCGGGTACGTGATGAATTATCCGATGAATACATATCCCTATAACCCATGGTCATACATGTACCTGTACCCGTACCCGAAGCTTGTTCCGACCGCTTACATCGACAGGTACGGGTTTTTCTCAAACATATACTACGTGATCCCGTCAGGACCGGAAATCCGAACCAATTTGTTTGATTATGCGAATCTCGGCTGGCTCGATGATGGTATCTGGATCATACCGCCGGGTGGAAGCTTTGAAGGGAAGTTCCAGGTTGGGGAATATTATTCCGATTACTACTTCAGGGTCCTCCCGCATTTGATTCAACAGAACACGTCGTATCAGAGGCTCCATGTGGAAATCAATGGTTATCGACTTGAGCCGAACATCGATTTTTCAGGAGCGATCGGGTTCGGGGGCTATTACACGTATGATCCGTTCGCGTATTACAACGCCTGGCCTTACATGCGTCCCGGCCAGAATACTGTTCGACTGTACTGGCCCGAGGATGAGGAGGAGAATTTTGAAATCCAGATGATAGACATTATTCCGATTGATGTAATAGAGAACGAATTCCAGGAAGCCCAGGCTGATGAGGCGCTCGTGGATGCTGATGAAATAGTAGAATAGGCAGTAATTAAATTAAAAAAATCTCCCCCTACTGGAAGGGGGATTTTTTTTGCTGATTTTTATCTGGATACTTCACTCCGGAATTACGATCCATCCTGCCGCGCCTTCAATATAGCCTGCCGTGTCGCTGACATTTACCGAGTCGGAGCCGTCGGGTCTCATTACCCAGATATCCTCATGTTTGAAAAGGGGATCCTGGCGATAGAAAAACATGTATGAATTATCCGGGCTGATATGTTTATTATTTTTAGGTGGTGGGCCATACAGGTACGACCTTGCAGATGTGTCGGTGAGGTAGGTGAAATTCGAGCCATCGATCCCACAGACGGCGATCCTGCTTATCGGGGTTTCCTCGCCTTCGATATCCTCCTGTCGCCTGAGGAGGAGAGTAAGTTCATTTTCTGAATTTCGGAAGACCTGGTAGATGTAAGTCACCGTGTTAGGCTCCATCAGGCTTATCGTCGTGCTGTTATCAAGGTTAATTGAGAGCACTTCGCGTGACCTGGCTCCAATTTCGCCAACCGGGATATCATCGGATGGTTTGATATCGCAGAATAGAAATGAACCGGAGTCGTCGAAATGCGCGGGACCGATTTTTGTTACATTATCAAAATGGTGCAGAATTTCGGATGAGCCGGATTCGATATCAATCGAGATATAATCAAGCGTTCCGGGTGAGTTTAAAATGCGCCTGGCCGCGACACATCCCGATCCGTCGGGTAACAGCGTTAAAGGGACATCCTCGACCGGATCGATGTACAACCCGCCCGTCAGGCCGGTTTCCACGTCGCATTTGAAAATATTGTATTCACCCGAATCCACCGCCCATCTTGAAAGAAACACTACCCACCGTCCATCCGGGGTGAATACCGGTCCTGTATGGACAGCCCTGGAGTAGAACCCGGAAGCTGATACGTCTCGATAATATCCGGTTTTGATGTCGTAAAGGAAAAGGTGGCGTTCCTTCTGACCATCCTCACCTTTCGTGTTGCCGACAAAAGCGAGTGTTTCACCGGTTGGGGACGGGGGCATATGGAAGATATATTCAGGATATTCAAACAGGAGTTCACGACGGGAACCATCCGGTTCGGCGATAAGAACCCGTGCGGTAAGGTCGGAAGTGAATGTTCCGGTCAGACGGTCATTGACTGTATATAAAAGGTGGAGTCCCGGAATTTCATGAATCGGCTTCTGCTCTTCGATAACCGGTGCAGGTTCGTTCCGTCCGGGACCGGATGCGGGTTTGTTATCAATGCACGAAATATGAGTCAGGCATAAAATAATTGTAAACAAAAATAAGTATTTCATGGGGGTACTCACACGGCAATTGTAGCATGGAAATCCACAACTAAATGCTGGATTTTAATTGACTATTAGTAATCAAAATCAGGGAGTCATGTGATATCATTAACGGGCATTTCAATTGAGAGGACGAACGTTCATATGAAACGGATCGAGATCTTCCTGTATGTTGTCAAGGGTTCAAAGGACCCGGACAGAATTGACGGGGTTGTCCCATATCCTGCCGGCGACACGCAGATTTTCTTCGGTCCCGATCAAACACCGTTCCGAAGGGCGATGCGGGAAAGGTTTCTGACGCACAGGGATGAGATATATCCCCAGATTGATATTTATATTATCGGAGTCAATGATCTTGCCAAGGGTGCGAGTATCAGGAAAATCCTGTGGGTGGGACGGATTAACCGCATCATGACATTTGAGGTTGCCAGTAACCTTCTCGACGAGCCCGAATATGAGTCGCTTATCGATGTGAGGTTAAAAAAATATCCTGGTAAAAATATGTCTCCAATTCACGTTGAACCGGTAATAATGATGGGTAAAACGATTGGGTACAAGCACCGTTCAGACTATCGTGGCAAGGTTGGGAAGGATGGTTTCCCGGAATGGGCGAAAGATGTGGTGGAACCGAGATTCAAGAGAGATGTTTCGATAACGGGCGATGAATTTTACATTGAAGATGCATCGAATAAGACCAACATACTGAAACGCGATTGCTGTTTTTTGTGTGACAGGAATTTTTTCGCTGACGGGGAAGGTTTGGAATTGACAGAGGAATTAATTGAAATGCTGGTGGAATGGCAGCCCGGCCAGGATGTGGATAATCCCGGGATTTTTGGTTACAGCCAGGGTCGCGACGGCAATCCGGTCATGAACAAGCCAAAGAGCCTGCCGACGCATATCCGATGGCAGATGGCGGAACGAATGATGGAAGAAATTCTCAACCGTTGTGAGGGGTAGCGGGTGAACCTTAATTGATCACTTAATATTGGCGACCTTGCTCTTGCCGACCGCATTCCGCAGTTGTTGGAAAAGTCGTTTTATGTGGGACAGACTTTCTGGTCGTTACTCAATCGAGCACCAATCCAGGCAGCTCAAG